>JBCDHA010000149.1:0-7815 GCA_038750705.1 Bacteroidota bacterium | reverse complement strand
TTTACAAGGTCATCTACCTGATTTAAGGTCTTGGATGAACTGTCATTTGAAATGGTTATGTCTACGTCTTGAGGAAACACATCAGCTTTGGACTTTGCCACAATTTCGCGGATTTGATCGGCCGCTTCGATCATGTTCTTACCTGAGCGCTTTTTTACGTCCAGCATTACCACACTATGCCCATATTCCCTTGCATAAGTGGTTTTATCTTGTTCTTTGAAGGTAACATAAGCTATGTCTTTCAAATAAACAGGAGCGTTGTTTTCAGACTTCACTACAAAATTATCCAGTTCACTTGGTCGCTCAATCTCACCTAAAATTCTTATAGTTCTGCGCTGCCCACTGGTTTTTAGGTTTCCCGCAGAAATAGTCATGTTGCCATTATTGATGGTGTTGAGTACATCTTCAAAACTCACCTTTGCGGCCATCATCTTGTAAATGTCAACGGCTACCTCTACTTCTTTGTCTTGAGCGCCACGAATGTCTGCCGCCTTAATTTGCGGCAGGTTCTCTATTTCATCCTGCAAGTATTCTGCATAATCCTTAAGTCTCTCCGTAGGGTAGTCCCCTGAAATATTTATATTCATTATTGGAAATTCCTCAGAGAGTCGCAGGTCAAAGACATTGGGCTCAACCTTCGCGTCATTAAAGAGAGGCCAATCCTCACTGGCCTTTTCACTGTCTACCTCATCTTTAACCTTTTGCTTAGCCGCTTCAACAGTTATATCCTCATCAAACTCGACAGTAATTATGGCATAGTCTTCCTGAGAAGTGGAAAGAATTTCCACCACATTACTGAGGTTTTTCAACTTATCTTCCAACGGATCGGTTATCAACCGCTCAATATCTTCAGCAGTGTTGCCCGGGAAAGGCGTACTGATATAGATTTTAGTTTCTTTTACCTCAGGAAAGTCTTCCCGTGGCATGGAAAAATAAGATGATAACCCAATTAAGAAGAAGATACCAATCAGCACATAGATCACCGATGGGTTATCTATCGCCCATGATGACAACTTAAACTCCTTATTTACTTTATTATCTTGATCGTTACTCATGACTGTTGTAATATTTTTACTTCCTGACCGTCTTTCACCGCTCGAGCCCCCTCTTCAATGATATTATCGCCATTATTGATGCCTTCCAGCACCTCTACATAGTCGCCCTGTGTTTTACCGGTCTTGATAATATTTTTGTTAGCTTTTGCTATATTTTCTCCATTAATGCCCGAAACCACAAAAGCATATTGTTCTCCTTCCGAATTCTCAGAGATCACACTTTGTGGAATTAAGATCGCAGCATCATTTCTGTAATCATTGATCTGCACCTTTGCAGTGAGGTTTGGCTTGATGTTACCACCTTTATTAGGTACCGGTATTTCCACAGTAAAGGAGCGGTTATCAGGGTTAATGAAATTTCCGGTCTGCCTCACCTTAGAATCTATGGTTTCACCCAATACCGGGAAAGAAACTTTAACCATTTTTCCTGGAGTTATGGTGCTGATGTAGGTTTCAGGCACATTAACTTCAATATACATGTTCGAAAGGTTTACAATTCTAAAAATTTCCGAACCCGGCCCTGGGCTGACTACAGTCCCCTGATCTTTGATCACATCGTCAATCACACCACTAAAGGGCGCCCTGATACTGTATTTGCTAAGCTGACTTTCCATTTGCTTGACGGCGTTATCCTGAGCTTCATAGCTCGTCTTCGCCTGCAAGTATTGAATTTCCGAACCTACTTTTTGCTCCCAAAGTCGTTCCTGTCGTTCAAATGTAGTTTTTGCCAACTCCAATTGGGTTTTCATTTGTTGAAGTTGACTTTTCATACCCCCATCATCAATTGAGGCCAGCAATTGGCCTTTTACCACAGGATCTCCTTCAGCTATATACACCTTTAATAAGGTGCCTGCCATTTCAGGATAAATCAATACATTTTGTTTGGTAGTCACATCACCTTGCAGTTCAATATAATGATCAAAAGCCGCTTGCTTGGCTTCAAACGTAGTCACCAAAGGCAACTTTCTATTTTCATCATTAGCGCTTATTGCGGAGTCGAGCAAAGCAATTTCCTGCTCTAAAGCCCTTTGCTGTTCAGTAAGCTCCTTCTTTTTTGCTCTAATGCCTTCCAGGTCCCCACTTGAGATCAAAGCGTCGACCGAACCCGGCTCATTACCACATGCAGCCAGTATTGTTAACATCAGCGTAAATAAAGCTATTCTAGTTTCCATTTTTAATATATAATTACGATCTGTTTTCATTTATTTAATATGCCATAAGCTTTTTGCAATTCTACCTTGGCGACAAGCGCGTCATAGAGTGCTGTGTAATAGTTTATTTGTGCAGTTTTAAACTCAGTATCTGCATCGGTTACCTCAAGACTGGAGCCAACACCTTCATAGTATTTGATTTTAGCCACATTATATACCTCTTCGGCAAGTGTCATATTTTCCTGTTGTGCTACCATATAGTCAATCGCATTCTTATAATTGGTGCCGGATTCTTTAATTTCCAGGTCAATCGAATTCTCTATTTGAGCTTTGTTATTATCCAATTGTCTTGCTTGAATACGTTTTTGCTGTATGATGTTACTTTTCCTGAAGCCATCGAAAATAGGTACGCTCATACGTAAACCTACTACACCAAGTCCAAACCAATTATCATCAAAATTGAAAAGGTCACTTGAGCTTTGAGCTCCGGCCGTAGAACCCAAAGTTCCATAAAGGTTTATTTCAGGGTAGTATTGAGAATTAGTGTTCTTTACGTCCAACTTGTTGAGCTCCATGTTCGTCATAAGCTGAGAAAACTCAATGCGCTGCTGATAGTCAAATGAATCGGCTATATCATTACTTACAGATTCAAAAATTAAATCGTCAATACTCTCAGAAATTTCGAGCTCCTCGCGTTGCGGATAACCCATTTGGAATTTTAATAACGCTTTACTGAGCGACACGAACTCTTTTATATTATCACGTTCAACCTTAACGTTATTGAATTGGACCTGTACCCGGTTGACCTCAATCTTTTCAGCAAAACCATATTTGTTCAGCGCTTTCGTATCCCGCAATAGGGAATCAAGCCGGTTATAGTTTTTATTGAGGAGTTCCACCTGTTCCTCATTTACCAATAACAAATAATAAGCTTTACTAACTGCCTCAATTACATCAATTTCAGATTTAATCTGATCTTTTCGGCTTAGCTCGGTGTATGTTCTGGCCGCTTTAAGACCTACAAAATAGGACCCGTTAAATATCATCTGTTCTAAAGCAATTGTGGCGCTACCCGTGTATTTAGTGCCAAACTGAGCTGGAAAAACCGCAGGATCTCCAAGATTACGCGGTTCCAGAAGCGATTCTTGAAACAGAACACCATAGACCGAAGGTGAAATAAAGTCGGGGATTGGTGTGGTTGCAATCTTGTAATTGTAAGCCAAATCCAGATTTCCATTGATTTGTGGTAATCCATCAGCAATGGTTTCTCTGACGCGGGCATCAGCAATTTCGCGATTGAGGGCAGCATTCAGTAAGTTTTCATTGTGCTCCATCGCATAGTCAATACATTGTTCAAGCGTGAAAGAGTTATTGCCCCCATCTTGAGCTAAAGCTTGACCAAACATTAGCAATAGGCCTGCTAAAATTGAAGTGATCCTAGTTTTCATGTTGATGTATTGAATTGGTTTTGGTTTCTTGTTCTAAATATTGACTGAGTAACTTCCTACCCTTATCATTTACAATACCGTGAACAAAGTGATCTAAAAATTTCATTTGTACTTCTTTAAAATCGAATTTATCTGTCGGGAATATCCGGTCGTCAAAAGCTATTTGTACCTGCTCTACCCTAAAAATGGCCATCACCTCCGGATCAATTTCTTTTCTGAAAAGACCCTGCTCGACCCCCCTTCGCAGTGAGGCCACGATGGAATCTTTGATGTAGTTATGCTTAAAATCTAACCATACATTCCAGGCATTCGGATGATACTTTTGTAAATCAAACAATAACGCAGGGTTCAGGTCTCTTAGGTTTTTACGCATGAGTGAACTCACGCCTGTCATTTCGTGAATAGCGTCCTTGGCATTATTTTCAATTTGTTGATATTCCGATTTTTCGTTTTCCATATGTACCTTCATGCCTATAGTTACTAACTCGTCTTTATCTTTAAAATATTGATATAGTGTCTTCTTAGACATAGACAAATGCCTGGCAATATCGTCCATAGATACGCTTCTTACACCGTATTTATGAAATAGAAAACTTGCTCCTTCTACTATCTTATCTTTTACTTCCATTGCTTTTTTCGAAACCAAGGAAACTTTCACTACTTGTATCGTTTCCTTGGTGCGAACGTAGGAAATTGGATTTAGTTTCCCTAATCGGAACAATTTTTTTATAATTTTTTGTTTTTGTTTTTTTCACGCATATGCAATCGATTTCGGAATCTGGAACAAGTCTTTAACATCTATTTTTTAAAGTCATTTGTATATTTGAGATTGGCAAGCAGCGAAAATAATGACTGAGCAAAGCATTGAGCAATGGCTAATTGAAAGACTGGGAATCACCCCTGTTGAAACACGATTGATTCTTTCTTTGGCTATCATCATGATACTTTGGGGATTCAAATTTATAACGCTCCAACTGGTCTTCACCAGAATCAAAGACCCTAAGGTTCGCTATTACTGGAGAAATGGTATTAAGTACTTCACTGTTACTATAGGCCTGATCCTTATCAGCATTGTATGGGTACAACAAATTGATTCGTTAGCTACTTTCCTGGGTTTATTATCTGCAGGCCTTGCTATTGCTCTTAAGGATCCGATCACGAATTTTGCCGGCTGGTTGTTTATTCTAATCCGAAGACCTTTTGACGTTGGCGATCGTGTTCAAATTGGGACACATGCCGGAGATGTCATAGACATCCGTTTTTTTCAATTTACAGTTAATGAAATAGGTAACTGGGTAGATGCAGATCAGAGCACCGGTCGTATTATACATATTCCCAACGGTAAGGTTTTTACTGAAAGCCAAACCAATTACGATCAGGGCTTCAGCCATATCTGGAACGAACTTGGAGTACAAGTCACCTTTGAAAGCAACTGGGAGAGGGCTAAAAAGCTACTTGAGGACATCGTAGCCAAACATTGCGCGCACTTTACTGATGCAGCGCAAAAAAAATTACTCGACGCCTCTAAAAAGTTTATGATATACTATAATACGCTCGATCCAATCGTGTATGTAGCCGTGAAAGACAGTGGTATTATGCTAACTATGAGATATCTATGTGTACCTAATAAACGAAGGGTAACTGAAGATGCCATTTGGAAAGATGTACTTCAAGAATTTGCCAAATCCGATACCATTGATTTTGCCTATCCTACCCAGCGTATCTATTATAACCTCAAGGAGGGAAAAGAGGGGGCAAGAGCTAAGCAATAGATGCAAAAAGACAGCCTTATCGGTGAGTTCGGTGAATTGAAATACGATATTCACCCGGGAGGAAGCAAGGTACTTCTCGCTTTTCATGGTTTTGGCCAGGACAACACATCACTTCTACCCTGTATTGAAAAACTTAAATTTAAATATACCATATACTCCTTCAGGCATTTTTTCCATGGTAGCGTTTGGAATTTTAAAGACAAACCGTTGACAAAAAGTCTATGGGAAAAAATAATCAGAGAACTACTTTTAAAGCACCGTATTGATTCATTTGAACTGCTGGGTTTCAGTCTTGGAGCTAAAGTTGCCCTGAACACTTTAGAACTGTTTATCAGCAAAGTCCATAGAGTACACCTGCTGGCTCCGGATGGCATACAAACCAGCGTGTGGTATAACCTGGCTACCTACCCTGGTATTTTCAGGTATTTTTTTAGGAGTATGATAGTACAGCCTAAGAGGTTCTACAGCATACTACATGGTTTGCACAGGTTCCGTTTGGTTGATAACGGCTTATTGCGTTTTGCTGCCAGTCAAATGAATACAGCCAGTAAGCGGCATCGTGTATATTATTCATGGGTAGTTTATAAGAGGTTAAACGTTGATCGTGGTGCATTAATTGAATTAATGAATACATCCCAATGCGAGGTTACTTTTTGGTTAGGCAGGTACGATAAGGTGATTCAAAGGAAAGGAATAGAATCATTTGCCAAACAATTGAACAAGAAATCTCTTAAAATACTTGAGTGCGGCCACAGTAACCTGATCAATAAAGTGGCCTTAGAATTAAAAATTTAGGTGGTTTTCAATCTTTTTATAATTTTGCTCACTAAAGTAAAACACAACTGAAATTTGAATACGCGCGTACGCAACAAACTCATTCAACTCGCTAAAACAGGCGAGAGCCCCATTTCTTACCGAAGGCTTATCAATCAAGCTGATCTGGGACTAAACATGGATATTAAACATGAGAAGCAGCTGCTTGGAGAAATATTAGATGAGATTTCAGAAGAAGAGCACGAGGAAGGTCGTCCACTGCTGAGTGCAATGATCCAGGATAAAAAGGCCGGACAGGGTGATCGGTTTTTTAAGTTTTGCGAAGGATTAGGTATGGGTGACTGGAGAGAGCTCAAAAAAGATGAGGAATTTAGAAATAAAGAAGTAGAGAAATGCCACGATTTTTGGAGCCAGGATTCTAACTACTCCAAATTCTTCTAAATACTTCTATCTCGAATTAATTCATTGATTTTTCTACATTTGCGGGTGTAAAATTTCCATCCTCAAACTGCCAAGAATGATCTCTTTTTTCGGTGATGCCTCATCTCAAATCTATTGCCTTCAACATACCCAGGAATTCTCTGAAAAAGATGAGCAAAAGCTTAAATGGCTTTTTGGCAATGTTAAAAAATTAGATAGCCCGACGGTTTCAGGATATTTTATTGGCCCCAGGAAAGAAATGATCACCCCCTGGAGTACCAATGCCGCAGAAATCACTCAGAACATGGGTATAGCGGGCATCGAGCGCGTTGAACAGTTCATAGCCACAGACCGGGAAACAGCACAGTTTGATCCAATGCTATTCGTGCTTTATTCCGGATTAGACAGTGAAATATTCACAATCGAGCATCTTCCGGAACCGGTACTTGAAATTGATGACATAGGAGCTTACAACAGGCAGGAAGGGCTGGCATTGAGCGATGAAGAAATTGATTACCTAAACGGGGTAAGTGTCGAACTGGGCAGAAAACTAACTGACAGTGAAATTTTTGGATTTTCACAGGTTAATTCAGAACACTGCAGACATAAAATTTTCAATGGCATATTTATAATTGATGGAATTGAAAAGGAGAAGTCACTTTTCAAAATGATAAAGGATACCTCCACAAAAAATCCCAATTTTATTGTATCGGCCTATAAAGATAATGTGGCTTTTATTGCAGGACCAAAGTCTGAACAGTTTGCCCCTAAAACACAGAGCGGGCCAGACTACTTTGAAACCCGGGATATCGACTCAGTGATCAGCTTAAAGGCAGAGACACATAACTTTCCTACTACGGTTGAACCCTTTAACGGAGCGGCTACCGGATCAGGAGGTGAAATAAGAGACCGGCTTGCAGGTGGGAAGGGCAGTTTGCCACTGGCAGGGACAGCCGTGTACATGACGTCTTACTCCAGGCTGGAGGAGAATCGCCAATGGGAGCAGAAAACGGAAGCAAGAAAATGGCTTTATCAAACTCCGCTGGATATTCTCATAAAAGCTTCGGACGGAGCCAGTGACTTTGGAAACAAATTTGGTCAACCGCTGATATGCGGTAGTGTACTGACTTTTGAGCATGAGGAAAACGAAAAGTATCATGGCTTTGATAAAGTGATTATGCTGGCAGGAGGCATT
>JBCDHA010000148.1:0-7826 GCA_038750705.1 Bacteroidota bacterium | reverse complement strand
GTAAGTGTTACCTCCGTACCATCAGCGCAAATGCTGCTTCCGGAGGTCGTTATTACAGGAGTGTCAGGAAGAGGGTCAATCGTTATGTCTACTGATAGACTCTCGCCACTTCCGCAATTGGCATCGCTCAAAATTTCAACGGTATATGTTCCGCTTTGAGTATCAACATTGATAATCAAACTTGAACTGTTTTCCCCAAGTATACTTATTCCATTTCTAAACCACCGATAAGTTCCTCCGGCAGGTGCAGATACAGTGGATAAAAGCGTAATATCATCACCTATACAGCCAGGATTTAACCCTATTACTGTTGGAGTGGCTGAAGTTTCAGGTAGTTCATTGATTTGTACCGTTATAGAATTGCTTGCAGGACTTACACAACTGGGATCTGAGATATCAGTAACGATGACGGTATACTCGCCTGACTCGTCAGATGATGTTAAAAAAATATCTTGAAATATTTGACCGGAAACCGAAGCTGCATTCTTAAACCATTGGTAACTATAAAGAGTAGGGTTAAAATCATCTATGGTCAACCGCACACTTTGCCCCTGACATACCTCCGTATTGCCAATAGCAGAAATTGAAGGCGAGGGACACGCAAGTTTTACATTGCCTTTTCCAGACAGCGGATAAAATGAAAGGAGAACGGCAAGACCTAAAGTAAATGTCTTCGACAAATGAGTCATCGCTTAAGTACACTGTAATATTCTAACCAGCCAAAAATGACAAAAGCACTTGAAGGTATAAAGTTTAATTTAAACCACAAAGCGTATAGTTCTATAAACCAGTTAAATATAATACCGAGTTAGCGCTCAACGGAAATAAGCGGCTCCTACTTTACATTAAAAAGGTACATGCGTATAAATACAAAATAGAAACAACCTGAGTATCAATAGCCGGCAGGGTATATGCCTTGTGCGCACGAGAGGAGTCGAACCTCCACGACCTTGCGGTCACCAGCCCCTCAAGCTGGCGCGTCTACCAATTCCGCCACGTGCGCATCGCTATTATCAGGAAAGGCAGCGCCAAAGCTAATAAGCTTTTCGATGTTTACCAACATCAATTCAGGGAGATGAATAGGACTTTTGCCAAACAGAATCAACAAAGTAGTTTCGAGTATCAAAGAAGTTCTGCACTACGGAAAATTGAGATTCTTCGGCAAGCCTCTCAATATCGGTCAAACTATATTTTTGTGAAACCTCCGTATGAATGGCCTCCCACGCTTCAAAATGTATGGCAGAGTCCATAATTTCTACTGTTTGAGCAATAGTACTTACTAAGAAGCTTTTTGTAGTTCCTGTAAGCGGATTATAAACAGGATAATGTATGAACCTCGAGGTATTAAAGTTAGCATCTAATTCATTATTGATCCTGTGCAAAAGATTAATATTGAAAGCTCTGGTTACACCCTTATCATCATTGTAGGCATTGAGTATAGTGCCAGGATCTTTTTTTAAATCGAAACCTATGAGCAATAAGTCGTTACGCTTTAGCCTGCCATATAGCTCAGTAAGAAATTTTATAGCCTTCTTGTATTTAAAGTTTCCGATGTTCGATCCAAGAAAAAGTACGATATTTCTTGTGTCTCCATTTTCTATCTTTTCGAGAGCGTGAAAGTAATCATCTTGTATTGGTCTTACTTTTAGATCGGGCAGTTCTTGCTTAAGGTCTGATTCTAACTGATTAAGGACGTTTCCTGAGATGTCAATAGGTAAGTATTCAAAGTTGACATTTTCCTGTAGCAGGTGGTTGAGCAAAACCTTTGTCTTATAACCATCTCCGGCTCCAAATTCAATGAGCCTAAACTTTTCAACGCCACTTAAAAAAGTTTCTGTAAGTGCCCCCTTGTTTGTCTTAAACACTTCGTACTCAGAACGCGTGAGGTAGTACTCTTTTAGAGACATGATTTCCTGAAACAAAGAGTCCCCCTTTTTATCATAAAAATACTTGGAAGGTAACGTTTTAGGGTCTGCATTGAGGCCGTCTAAAACGTCCTTAGCGAATTGCTGGTTCATTAATTTTAGTATCTTTTATAAGTCTGAGGCCAATCGGATGCCTGAAAACATCCAACGCAGATGCGGGTGAAAAAAATTCCGATAGGTACTTCTAATGTGAGATTTAGAGGTGGCGCACGAACCTCCTCGCAGCACCATTTGGTTGATCATAAACTTGCCATTGTATTCACCTACAGCTCCTTCCGGGGCTTGATAAAATGGATAAGGCCGGTAGGCACTGGACGTCCACTCCCAAACGTCACCAAAAAGTTGATTATTGTCGGATTGTGCCGTTTGTGGTGTAAAACTATCTAAGTCAGAAAAATTAGAATTTTTTAACATTTTGCCATATTGCTTACATGCCACCTCCCATTCAAATTCGGTAAGTAATCTCTTATTTTTCCATTTGGCGAAGGCTTCCGCTTCGAAAAAGCTTACATGGGCAACGGGCTCTGAAAGTTCAATAGGGCATAACCCTCCGCGCAGAGAGTACATCTGCCATTCATTGTCCTGCAGATGCCAGTGAAAGGGAGCTTTAATATCATTTGTTTTTACCCAGTCCCAGCCCTCTGACAGCCAGTGCCTAAAATCACGATAGCCACCGTCCAATACAAATTCAAGATATTCGCCATTCGTGACCAGTCTGTCCTCCACCAAACATCCATGTAGATAGGTTTTGTGTACTCCCAGCTCGTTATCAAAATGAAATCCGGCTTTATCAAATCCGATGGTATACAACCCCTCATTTATTTCAAGATATCCTATTTCACGCATATCTTGAGTTCCGTTGTTGGCATTCAAAGGAAGGTATTCAGGAAAAAGTGGATTATTACCTAAAATGTATTTGATATCATAATAGAGAAGTTCCTGATGCTGTTGCTCATGCTGTAAACCTAGCTCAACCAGCTCAGTCAGTTCATTACCTAATTCACGTTCCAGAAAATCTTCAAGCGCCTGATCAACATAATGCCTGTAATCTATGATCTCATCTACCGAGGGCCGGGTCATATTTCCCCGATCAGTGCGGATGACCCTCGCTCCCACAGTTTCATAATAACTATTAAAGAGGTACCCGTAACTATCGTCAAACGTCCTGTAGCCCGAATCATATGGAGACAGAATAAAGGTTTCAAAAAACCAGGTAGTATGACCCAAATGCCATTTTGGAGGGCTAACATCTACTACAGGCTGTACCACATGATCTTCCAAAGATAGCGGCTTACAAATGGCCAAAGACTTGTTCCTGATTTTTTTAAAACGTTCTTTGAGAGTTGTTTCTTCTAATACCATAAAATGGTCTGTTACTCTCTAAAGATAACCCACTTTTAAATCCAAGTAAAACCTAAGACTGACTTTTTAGAAACTAAGTCATATTTTTTCGTGACGGCGACTCCCGAATAGAACGAAACGCCAAATAATAAAACAATCCAAAGAAAACTACCACTGAAATTAAACACAAATAATACATCATCCCACCTCCCTGTTTTATTAATACTTAAAGTTAAAATCATAGTGGTTTTGATTTTAATCACAACAACATGGCAGATAACAGTTGTAAGATTTTTATTAAAAAAGTAAGTTTTGAGTGAGAGGCGCCCTTCTAAAAAGTATATAACCGATTGTATAAATAGCCTAATGAACTGGAACTGATTTGATTTATCTTCACATTTTAACTCAGGAATAATCGGCACAATTAATGTGCACGTCGATGTAAAACATCAATATATGAGCAACAGATTAATAAGTGGGTGGGTGCTGGTTCTACTTTCGGTAGTAGGATCAAATGTCAATGGTCAGTTAATGAAGGCTGACAGCAGCGATATGCCGGCACTGGAATGGTTGGTAATGGATCCAATTCAAGATAAGATGCAGGGTGTAAGCGCCAACAAAACCTATGCGAAGCTTCTAAAAGATAGGCCATCAAAAAAAGTGGTGGTAGCTGTGATTGATTCAGGTGTGGACATTGACCATGAAGATCTACAAGGTAAAATCTGGATAAATACAGATGAAATAGAAGGCAATGGTATTGATGACGATAAGAACGGATATGTAGATGATCGCTACGGTTGGAATTTTATCGGGGGTAAGGATAGCAACGTGGAGCAAGACACCTATGAGCTTACCAGGATATATAAAGAGCTAAGGGCCAAGTATGAGGGCATAGATGAGAAGAAGGTCAAGAAAAAAAATAAAGACGAGTACGAGTTTTGGCTTAAAGTGAAAAAAGATTTTGAGCCCACACGATTAAAAGCTCAGCAGCAGTATGATTTTTACTCCAACCTCCAAAAAAATGTAGTTCGCTTCCATACTCTTTTAAAAGCTTACCTGGATGTGGATACGCTTACAATGGATAATTTGCGCACGATAGAATCTCAGGATTCCACCATACTAGCCGCCCGGGGAATCGTAGGTTTGATATTTCAGAATGTTGGGCCGGATGCAGATTTTGAAGCCATCGCCGAAGAGCTAAAAGAAGGTGTTGAATATTTTGGCAACCAGGTAAATTACGCCTATAATACCGAATTTGACCCCAGAAAATACGTTAATGATGACTACGATAATCTGTATGAAAGGGGATATGGTAACAATGATGTTAAAGGACATGACCCAAGCCATGGTACTCATGTGGCCGGAATAATTGCTGCGAATAGGGATAATGGTCTAGGCATCAATGGAATTGCCGATAATGCTGAAATAATGGTGATAAGGGCTGTTCCGGATGGTGATGAAAGGGATAAAGATATTGCCAACGCTATAATTTACGCAGTGGACAACGGCGCTCGAATCGTGAATATGAGTTTCGGAAAATCATACTCGCCACAAAAAGAGGCCGTGGATAAAGCCGTAAAGTATGCTGAAAGCAAGGGAGTACTTTTAGTGCATGCGGCAGGAAATAGCTCAAAAAATATTGATAAGGGTAAAAACTTTCCTACGAAAAGATACTCTGAAACGTCCGTTGCGAGCAACTGGTTGGAGATAGGCGCTTCGTCATGGGGTGATGATGAGAACTTTGTAGGTTCGTTCAGTAACTATGGAAAGGAAACAGTAGATGTATTTGCACCGGGAGTTCAAATTTATTCTACTACACCGGATAATAATTACAAAGCCTATGATGGCACAAGTATGGCCGCGCCTGCAACCAGCGGCGTAGCGGCATTGCTTATGTCATACTTCCCTGACCTTTCTATAAAACAGGTAAAGGACATCATCCTAAAATCATCGAGGAAGTTCGACAACCTGGAGGTAGTAAAGCCGGGGAAAGGCGGCGAAAAAGTTAATTTTAATGAGCTTTCCATTACCGGTGGAATAATCAACGCTTACAAAGCAGTGGAAATGGCTCAAGAGGTAAGCATAGCTCAAGCAAATTAGAAAACTTATATAGAGCTTGTAAGAAATGTAAACCAGCCTAACTTTAGGTTCATTTTTTCTGACAGCCATGGAAATACTCAGACACGCACACTCAGGACTTAGGTGGTTAGTTTTGATCTTCCTGTTTTTGGCCATTGTAAACGCAATTGGTAAAATGAACGGATCCAAAACCTTTACCACTAAGGATAAAAAGCTTGGCCTATTCGCACTCATATTTACGCATACACAATTCTTACTTGGCATCATTCTTTACTTTCTAAGCCCTAAAGTGGTCTTTTCGGGCATTGCCATGAAAGACAGTGTATTGCGTTTTTATCTTGTGGAACATCTAAGCCTGATGACACTGGCTGTAGTGTTAATTACTATTGGTTACAGCAAATCAAAAAAGGCCTCTACAGATAGTAAGAAGCTCAAACTGATCTTTGGATTCTTTCTCGTCGGTCTTATACTGATTCTAGCCGGCATACCCTGGCCCTTTCAGAACTATGGAACCGGTTGGTTCTAGTAACTATTTTCTCCGGTTTTATCAATGATATCATGTATTATGGTATCCAGCTCATTAGAGACTTCCTCTACATGGGACATAATTTCACGATCTCCCGGGGACTCCTTGAGCAATCCCATTAATCCCAATACCCTGGCAATGGACGATCTCATTTCATGAGATTGCTGAAAGGCAATAGCTCTCAATTGCTTATTCGATTTTTCAAGCTTTAATTCATAGCGCTTCAATTTATCAATGTCTATGGAATTAATTACTACGCCAATTATCTCATTGTCCTCATTAACCGCGGGCGACAACTCTACTCGAAACCATTTTTTTTCTTGATTAGGAAATTCCATGAGCATTTCATCCACGACTTGCTGCCCTGAAAGCGCCATGCTAAAGTGGGCTTTAAACAGATCCGGGCTCACCGTGGTTGTGTATTCTAAAATGTTCATCCCTTCAGTCATTTTCTTGCCGTATAACCTGATAGAATCAGAAAGAGCAGTTTTATTGAATGATATTATTCTATAATCCGGAGCTATGAGCACATGACTTTCAGAAGTACTATCTAGGATAGCAGATAATTTGTTTCTGGACTCAATCAATACAGAACGTTCGATTTTACGCTCGGTAATATCCTTAAAGAATACCAATAATCCATCAGCAGTAGGGTAAGCGGCTATCCAAAACCAGCTATTTAGATCGGGCCTGAACACTTCAAATTTCTGTGCTTCTCCACTGTTCACAGCTTCATGAAAGAAGTCCGAGTAGTTAGAGTTCTTATCAGGTAGAATATCCCAAACTGATTTTCCTATCAACTGCTCACGTGATTTACCAAGCATATTCAAAAATACCTGGTTCACCAATGAAAATCTCCAATCTTTATCAAGAAGATAGAACCCATCTGTAATGCCATCTACGATCTGATTAATTCTCTCGTCAAACTCAGCCACCTTTTTAGAATAGGCCACTCTCAAGCTAATATCAAAGCCAATGGAGGCTACTTCGTTTTTTGTTTCATCGGCTACAAACTCCCATGACGTATGAACGAGGTCACCGGAAGGCAACTGTTTTCTTAGAATAAGATCAAAAGTCTTGCCCGGTTCACCTTTACAGAGATCAAATACTTGTTCCATTTCAGGCCAATCATCTTTTGTTATGGTATCTTTAAACTGAAGCGAGCCATCTACAAGACCATGACAATCGAACCGGTCTAGAAAGTGACTATTAGCAGAAACATAACTTCCTTCATAGGTGATCGTCAAGTAATAGACGGTCTTTGATGCATTTATTATAAGTGGAAGCCGCTCCATGGTTTTTACAATACCAGATTCTAATTGTCTTAATAAATAAGAATTTCTGTGAGAATATAACAATATAAACCGAATTGTTTTAAAATTAAACTAAAAAAGATGCGATTTTTGATTTTTATCGGGTTAAAACTAGTTGCTTTACAAGGTATTGCCCAGGTAGAGCACAACTTTACTATGGGGCCTAAGAATACAACCTGTGACAGCCTTGAAACAGATGGAGCATCTAATCTAATTGAACTTGTAAGAAGTACAAAATTCCGACTCGCCGAAGAGTTGAAGGTTTCCAGGTATAAAGTACCTAAGCATGTTTGGTTTTATTCTTGCAACGGTAAAACCGGCTACCTTATAGCTCGGGAAACCGAAGAAATAGAAATCCTCTTTAAGGAGGTTAATAAGGAAGATTGGAACATCTTACTTGACTCTAAAGATCCGATAACGGACTACCAAAAATTAAAATCAAAATATAGTCAGGATTAGAAGATTCTTAAAAACCGGTTAACAATATCTTGCCCCTATTCTTATTTGCCTCCATATAATCGTGTGCTTCAGCAACATGCTGGATAGTAAAGGTTCTATCAATAACAGGCTTAAGCTCACCACTGTTAAACTTTGGAAGAAACTTCGGGATAAACTGGTTGATGATTTCGGCTTTATATGTGT
>JBCDHA010000147.1:0-7860 GCA_038750705.1 Bacteroidota bacterium | reverse complement strand
GATGCGCTTCATTCGTGCGACCACGCAAGGAGGTGTGCAACTAGGTTTTGACGCTGTAGATGCCCAGGAAATAGCAGTTCAAACCTGCCTGGGAGCAGCAAGTTTGCTGGCAGGTAATGGAAATCATCCGGAATCCGAGATCGACCGGGTAACTACACCCAGCGGATGTACTATTGAAGGACTCAATGAAATGGAGCACCATGGACTCAGTTCTGCATTGATCAAAGGATTGGTGACCTCTTATGAGCGAATTACAAATATGAAAAAGAAATGACTGATGTTCTATTTTATGATATAATTAACCAACCTGTTTTACCCCTACCCTAAAGGGAGCCAGGCTGGTCAATAGCATATGAGATACTGTTGTCGATCGATTACTCGTGACTAAAAACGCGGTACTAAATACTAAGGACTTAAGACTAAGGACTAACAACTAAAAGAAAATGAAACTATTCGACGTTTACCCCTTGATGGATATTGAGCTGGTCGATGCCAATGATTGCTTGGTTACGGATAGCACTGGGCAAGAATATATGGACCTCTATGGCGGTCATGCGGTGATTTCTGTGGGGCACAGGCATCCGCATTATGTTGATAAGATCCAGGATCAACTGAACAAAATTGCATTTTATTCGAATTCAGTGATCAATAATTTACAGACGGAGTTGGCGGATAAACTGGGTAAACTATCCGGCTATGAAGACTACAACTTGTTTCTGTGTAACTCAGGAGCCGAAGCCAACGAAAATGCGCTAAAACTGGCCTCATTTAGCAATAAGAAGTCTAAGGTCATCTCTTTCCAAAAAGGATTCCATGGACGTACTTCCCGTGCAGTGGCGGCTACCAACAGTCCAAAGTACCACTCGCCTGCTGATACTGTACATGATGTTCAATTTGTCGAATTGGGTGATCTGGAAGCGGTGGAACAGTCATTGAAAGAAGGCAATGTTTCAGCGGTTATTGTAGAAGGTTTGCAAGGCTTAGCCGGTATTTACGTACCGGGAGAGAAATTTTTACTTGGCCTGCAGGAGCTATGTCATAGATATAAGGCGCTACTTATTCTGGATGAAGTACAATCCGGGTATGGCCGAACCGGAAAGTTCTTTGCGCATCAGTATGCTGAAGGATTAAAACCTGACATGATCACGGTCGCTAAAGGGATGGGCAACGGATTTCCGATGGCAGGAGTATTGATCGCTCCGCATATTCCTGCCTGGTACGGTATGTTGGGTACGACCTTTGGTGGGAATCATTTGGCGTGTTCAGCTGGAATTGCTGTACTGGATATCATCAAAGAAGAAAAATTGATGGAGAATGCTTCTGAGTTAGGTAAATACCTCATCAACGAACTACGGCAACTACCCGAGATCATGGAAGTACGTGGCCGGGGCTTAATGATAGGCATCGAATTGGAAACGGCTATTGCACCTATGCGAAAACAACTGGTGAAGGAGCATCATATACTCACCGGTGTTGCTGCTAATCCGAACGTGCTGCGTTTGTTACCTCCTTTAACCTTAAAAAAGGAGCATGCTGATCAATTTATAGAAGCATTGAAAGCCGTGCTCGTCAACCAAACTGAAAAAAGCTCTGCATGAAACACTTTACAAGCGCAAATGACATAGAAAGTGCCCCCAGCCTGGTGGAGGAAGGCCTGATATTGAAAGCCGATCCCCACCAAAGCAAAATAGGAGCCAACAAAACCCTGGGGTTGATCTTCTTCAACCCAAGCCTAAGAACAAGGCTCAGTACACAAAAAGCCGCCTTTAATCTCGGAATGAACGTTATCGTCATGAACATTGGCAAAGACGGTTGGAATATTGAATTTGAGGATGGAGTCGTAATGAATGGGGCCACCCAGGAACACATAAAAGATGGCGTAGCCGTTATCAGCGAGTATGTTGATATTCTTGGCGTACGTACTTTCCCGGAACTCAAGGACAAAGGGAAAGACTACTCGGAACAGGTGCTGAATAAATTCAAAAAGTACTCCTCTGTTCCCGTGATCAGCCTAGAATCGGCTACGTTACATCCGTTACAGTCGCTGGCCGACCTGATCACCATAGAAGAACACCTGATCAAACGCCCAAAAGTAGTACTGACCTGGGCGCCTCACCCTAAAGCTCTGCCTCAGGCGGTCTCCAATTCTTTTTTGCAATGGATCAAACTGACGGATGCCGATGTCACAGTGACCTGTCCTGAAGGGTATGAACTCGCTGAGGAATTTACCAAGGGTGTTCCCATTGTTAATGATCAAAAAGAAGCCTTTGCCGGTGCCGATTTTATCTATGCTAAAAACTGGTCGAGTTACAAGCATTATGGGCAGATCTTGGAGGTCAGGGAAGACTGGACCATCACCCAGGAAAAGATGCAGCTCACCAACCATGGTAAATTCATGCATTGCCTGCCGATCCGTAGGAATGTGGTGGCTACCGATGAGGTCATTGACAATAGCATCGTGTACCAACAAGCCAAAAACCGGGAATGTGCAGCTCAAGTCGTGTTGAAGAAAATATTGGAAGCCAATGGATAAGCTAACCGTAGTCAAAATTGGCGGGCAGGTCATTGATAATACATCTGACCTAAAGCAGTTCCTAAGCTCTTTTAAAGCATTACCAGGGCATAAGATCCTCGTGCACGGCGGGGGTAAAAAAGCGACTGAGATTTCCAAAAAATTGGGGATCGAACCCAGGATGATTGACGGTCGCAGAATTACGGATGGTGATACACTGGAAGTGGTTACGATGGTCTATGGCGGATTGGTCAATAAGAACATTGTGGCCCAGCTACAGGCGATTGGTGAAAATGCCATCGGCCTAAGCGGAGCAGATGGGGATCTGATCCCGGCCACCAAACGAGTACACCCTACCATTGATTTCGGGTTTGTGGGGGATTTCGAAGTAGCAAATATTAATACTGCACTTCTCCAATCATTACTGGCTCAGAACATTACCCCGGTGTGTTGCGCACTCACCCACGATGGCCAGGGTAATATGTTGAACACGAATGCAGACACCCTGGCGGCCGGGCTTGCCCAAAGCCTGGCCGATCAGTTTGAGACCGAACTGGTCTATTGCTTTGAAAAGAGTGGTGTGCTTACTGATATTGATGATGAGGGTTCTTTGTTAAGTGAGTTATCTTTTGCCACCTACCAGGAACTTAAAGGCACAGGCAAGATCGCGGACGGTATGATCCCGAAACTGGATAACGCCTTCCAAGCCCATGAAAAAGGTGTGGGGGTCATCATAAAAAATGCATTGCAGTTGAACGAAACCACAGGCACCCAACTGATATGAGCACAGCGGAAGCCATAGCGTTATTGAAGCAACTCATAGCTATTCCTTCCTTTTCAAAGGAAGAGGATAAAACGGCAGATGTGCTTGAAGACATTTTAAAAGAGAAAGGCTGTCAGGTAAACCGTTCCCGAAATAATGTATGGGTGCAAAATGATCATTATGATCCTCAAAAGTCCACTTTGCTACTCAACTCGCATCATGATACGGTAAAACCCAATGCCGGGTACAGTAAAGATCCTTTCTCGCCTCAAGTGGAAGGCGGGAAGCTCTATGGATTGGGCAGCAATGATGCCGGAGGACCATTGGTTTCCCTGATCGCAACCTTTCTTAACTTCAAATCGGCAACCAACCTGAACTTCAATATTATCCTGGCTGCTACGGCTGAAGAAGAGATTTCCGGAAAAAACGGGATCGAAAGCATTATTCCCGAGTTGGGCAGAATAGATTTCGCCATTGTGGGCGAACCTACATTGATGCAACTGGCGATAGCTGAAAAAGGACTAATGGTGCTGGATTGCTACGCACATGGTAAGGCGGGTCATGCCGCTCGTGAAGAAGGTGAAAACGCTATTTATAAAGCATGGAAGGACATTGAATGGTTAAGGACTTTTCAGTTCGAAAAAGAATCTGAAATGCTGGGCAAAGTTAAAATGCAGGTGACCCAAATTGAAGCAGGAAGCCAGCATAATGTGGTACCTGACTCCTGTCATTTTGTGGTGGATGTGAGAGCCACGGATGCTTATTCGCTGGAAGAAACACTAGGGATCATTCGAGACCATGTGGATTGTGAGGTGAAACCTCGCTCTGTGCGACTTCAACCTTCAGGAATTGATAAAGGGCATCCCATTTTAGAGGTAGCCAAAGCACTGAATATTGCCACCTACGGTTCCCCTACCCTTTCTGACCAGGCGTTGATGCCCTGGCCGAGCGTCAAGATAGGCCCGGGCGACTCCGCACGGTCGCATACTGCCGATGAATATGTTGGATTAGATGAAATTGAAAAGGGGATTGAAGGTTATGTCAAGATAATCGACAAGCTAAACGAGATTTGGTGATGATTTTAGACTTATGGATTTTAGATTTTCGATGGTGATAAAATGTCAATCCTCGCTTTACCCCGACCCTAAAGGGTGGCGAGGAGTTTTGAAAATATTGGACTACTAAATACTAAGGACTCACTACTAGATACTAAGGACTTACTACTTACTACTAATTACTAGCTACTAAAAAAATGAAACTCTGGGAAAAAGGCATAAACACCGAAAAGATCATTGAAGAATTCACCGTGGGTAATGACCGTGTGCTCGACCTGCAACTGGCGAAGTTTGACGTACTCGGCTCCATCGCCCATGCTAAGATGTTGGCCTCCGTAGGCCTAATCAGTGAGGACGAACTGGCTGGATTAGACAAAGAGCTCAACAACCTACTTCAAGCCATCGAAGCTGGTGACTTTGAAATAGAAGAAGGATTCGAAGATGTGCACTCCAAGGTAGAATACGTGCTGACCGAAAAGCTAGGAGAAGCCGGAAAGAAGATCCATACGGCACGCTCCCGTAACGACCAAGTATTGGTAGACCTCCACTTATTTGTAAAGGACGAGATCGACCAGATCAGGCAATTAGTCAAAGGCCTGTTTGATCGTTTGATTGCCTTGAGCAATGAACATAAAGACGTACTCATTCCCGGCTATACGCACCTGCAGGTGGCCATGCCTTCCTCCATTGGGATGTGGCTGAGCGCTTATGCTGAATCGCTAATTGATGACGTTTATCTGCTCAATGCCGCTTACAAAATAGCCGACCAAAATCCACTAGGTTCCGCAGCGGGATATGGCAGCTCCTTCCCAATTGACCGACAGAAAACTACGGACTTGCTGGGGTTCTCCACTTTGAAGTACAACTCCGTTGCCGCGCAGATGAGCCGGGGTAAGCTGGAAAAGTCATTGAGCTTTGCCATGGCTTCCGTAGCCGGCACCCTTTCCAAGCTGGCGATGGACATCTGCCTGTACATGAGCCAGAACTTCGGGTTCATCTCCTTCCCCGACCAGTTGACCACGGGCTCCAGCATCATGCCGCACAAGAAAAACCCGGATGTATTTGAGCTTGTACGAGCCAAGTGCAATAAGATACAAGCACTCCCTTCCGAGTTCATGGCCATTACCAACAACTTGCCCAGCGGCTACCATCGCGATTTCCAGCTGCTTAAAGAAAGCCTTTTACCTGCTATTGAGTCCTTAAAATCTTGTCTGACGGTTTCTGAGTATGCCCTTTCCCAGCTGATCGTAAAAGAAGAAGTCATCAACGACACGAAATACGATTACCTGTTTTCCGTGGAAGTAGTGAATGAGTTGGTCACTCAAGGGATGTCTTTTAGAGATGCCTATAAGCGAGTGTCAGGGGATATAGCCAATGGTGCGTACAACCCACAGAAAACGGTGAAACATACACATATGGGTAGTATTGGGAATTTGGGGAATGAGGAGATTGTGGAAAAGATGGAGAGTGCTCTTCTTTAAACGAAAATGACTAGGTTAGTATAGTAAAAATGTTTAGCTGTTACACATATCCAGATGTTAGGTGGAATAAATCGTAGAAATGAAACTTGCAGGATACATAGGAACAGGATTACTAGTCGTAGGAGGCTTCATCTTCTTTTTAGGCTTTAAAGTGGCCAATTACAATCTATACTTTTTAGTTGTCGGTGGAATAATGGCGGCAATAGGATTCTATTCCCTTAAATTCTTAAATAAAAGAGAAGAGGACAATGCTTTTGCAGAATTTGACGAATGGAGACAGGGACTAAAAGCCAGTGGAACTAAAATAGAAGTTGACTTTGCTCAATGTGAACTTAAATCAAATAAGTATCGGGAAGTAGTCGACCAAGGTTATACACCTGCATCTAAATACATGGCTCTTGATGCTTTAGTTGGACGAGACAACACTGAATACAATAATGTTGATCAAAGTGTAATCGTTTTCGAAACTGAACTCAGTGGTGAAAAAGCAACATTTTACAGTCCTTTGATTAACAAGGAAAAAATGACTTTGGAGTTTCTCTTGGCGGATAAAAAATCAACAAATATTTATGTTGACAGACTTAACAAAGACAATTATTACTTCGATCTTGAATTTATCTGGGAATAGTAAAATATCCACCTAACAAATGCTATGAATGAATGAATGGGGTTTCATCAGTCAGGATAGTTTCGTGGGGATTGGAAAGTCCGCCACAAATTCTAAATTTAAATCAAGGCGTGGCTATGTGCGAGACGAGAGATTAGTGCATTCTAATCCCCACTCATCATAGCTGGTCGTTATCTGGCATGGACTACAAGACGCAGATGAACTTCAACAAACTGACAAACACCGAACTAATAAGTGCTTACTCCGACATAATTCAACTTTTGAAGGAACGTGGAGTCATTCGAACCAAGAACCTCTTGGGGGATTTGGGTGAGTATTTGGCTATTGAGCACTTCAACAACACGTCTGGACTTGTGAACCTGCAAGCGGCTCCTGCCGGAACTCAGAACATTGACGCTATCAGCAGGAACGGAGAACGATACAGTATTAAGTCCACCTCAACTAACTTAACCAGTGCCTTTCATGGTCTAGAACCTATCAATTCAACAGTCTCCGACTCTCAGAAATTTGAGTACGTTTTAATAATGCAATTCGGTGACAACTTTCAACTGAACAAGATTATTCAACTCACTTGGAACACGTTTCTGAAACATAAGAAATGGCATAAAACTCTGAACGCTTGGAACATCACCGTAACGAACTCTTTGATTGAAGATTCTGAGGTGCTTTTTGAGTATCAACCCGAGAAAGCCTATTCAATATCTGAAAAACGGAAAGCACACAAACAGGCATATGAACAGTGGACTAACGAGGCTGACGAACAACTTGAACTGATGTACTGTGAGGGTAAATCCGTTAAGGAACTTAGCATTCATTTTGAAAGGAACGAAGGTGCAATTCGTACTCGCATTAAGAAGCTCGGACTAGACGAAAAATACGCCAGATAACAGACGCTCATCCGCCATTTGTCAAAGTGCTTTCTGGAAGAGCATCGTAGCTCGACCACTACTCTGCCCATTCTGAAACTTCATCTCTCGTATCAGCTTCTGTGGTTCTGGCTTTTGACTTTCTAAACGCAGTACATCGTGGATACTGTTGTGGGGATTGGGCAGATTCGCTACTTTAGTTCTTTTTATCAGCTCCGGACACACGACATTTGAATCTAAAGCATACTGGGGATACGCTAAGGAACAGTTGGATGAATGGCATGACGATCTACTGATATCTGAAAAATACATCGAAAATAATGAGGTTTTTTTAACAAAAAAGAATGACCGAATTATTTGTTGTTATTATTTCAAGATTATTTATTACTCAACTGTTAAACTGGACAACATTTTCATACAGCCTAAATACATCGGAAAAGGATTAGGAACAATCCTGATGGAAGATTTTCTATACAGAATGAAAGAATCGCAAATAACAGTTGTAACTCTAGACTCTGAGCCTAATGCTAACCAGTTTTATCAAAAATTTGGATT
>JBCDHA010000146.1:0-7897 GCA_038750705.1 Bacteroidota bacterium | reverse complement strand
TCCGCTTTCGCATCGGTGAGTACCTTGACGAATTTCTTGACAGTATCCTTCATCTGATCTTCAGACAAAACGGGATTTAGAATGAATACCGTCTCGTAATTTTTCATAATATTATTTATGTATTTAAAAATGAGGTGCAAACTTAGGATTATTTACGCTACTTTAAAAGTGTTATTTCGAAAAGTCATTTAGTTGACAAGATAGGAGTTATCTGTATCGAAAGCCCCTTCCTGAGCGTTATGTTCATTATGAGAATCGCAAATCTTATAGTACCTCTCCTGATTCTGAATAGCTCCTGCACAAGCCAACCGGAAAAGGTCGGTGATTCACCTCCCTCACATCAGATTTGGACTGAGCTTTTAGGGCAATATGTAACCCCTGACGGCTTAGTGAAATATAAGGAGATGATCAGCGATAAAGACCGGCTTAATCAATATCTGGGGATTTTAAGTGAAAATGCACCTAATCCTGAAACCTGGACCAGAGAAGAACAGCTGGCGTATTGGATAAATGCGTATAACGCTTTTACGGTAAAGCTCATTGTAGATAACTACCCTTTGAAGAGTATAAAGGACCTGCATCCGGTTAACATACCCTTCGTGAGTTCGGTATGGCAAAAGAAATTTTTTAAGATAGGTAATGAAAAGATGAATCTCGATTACATTGAACATGCTGTACTAAGAAAGCAGTTTAAAGAGCCAAGAATCCACTTCGCCATAAATTGTGCTTCGCTTTCATGCCCGGAGTTATTAAATGAAGCCTATGTACCGGGAAAAATAGAGGAACAATTACAAAAACAGACTGTTAAATTCATAAACGACACTAAACGTAATAAAATAACAGCATCAGAGATTAGGCTTTCGAAAATCTTCAGTTGGTTTAAGAAAGATTTTACACGGGAAAAGAAGTTAACTGATTTTATAAATCAATATTCAAAGACAGCGGTTGGAAGAGGGGTGGATATAGGTTACCTAGATTATAGTTGGGATTTGAACGAGGGGAAGTAGATATAATCAGGTTTTGGTTGAATAGCGCGGCTTTTAGCTGCGCTATTTTTATTTTACTTCAAATTCCTCGCTGCCCATTTTATATCCCTCAGTATATACTTCCAGCCTGTAAATACCAGATTCGTATTCACTTCCTTTTTCATATTCAAAGGTTAACTGCTGGTTAGTATTGTCAAAAAGAATTTCCTGGTTCGCTGTGTAAAATTCTTCCCTATCATTCAACATAAATGTACCAGAGCCTCTGGCAACATCAAAAATCACCTGGCCATTACTGTCAATGATTCGAATTAATACATTTTTACCCTCTACGGGGGCTACTTCATTCTCTGCGATATTGAAGACCACTTTAAGCTTCGCAGCTTGCCTGGCTTTGAATGGAGATTCACGTTCTTTACCTCTGCTGTTAACCGCAAAAATTTGGATGTTTTCTGCGCGTAATTCTGAAGCTTTTGCCACTTTGGACACAAGTTCTTCTTTTGACTCGTTAAGTTGACTTAGAGAATCGTTTAAAACGTTTTTTTCTGTTTTCAAGGTGGTATTTTCAGAAAGCAATTCAGTATTTATTTCTTTCAACTGAGCTATTTCTTCATCTTTTGCCTTCAACAAAAGCTCATAGCCACCCACCTTGTCCTTCAGATCCTGGATCGCTCTTCTGCTGGCTCTCCTATTTCTTGAAAGCTCGGCTTCAATTTCGGCCTTCGCCTGTTCCAGTTCTTCTACGTCGCCGCCAAGTTCCTGTATTTCCGCAATCTTCTCCTCTAACTCGGCACTTATGTCGGTTAAGCGCTGCATAGTAATAGCTAACTCCTCCTCTGTGTTAGCCAATTGATCTTCTTTGGCAATGTTCTCTTGATGGTCCAGGTATATTTTTACGCCTTGAACGATGACCACAATCACCAATAGAATTATGATAATGAAAGCTTTGTTATTTCTTTTTGCCGGTGGCGAGGCAAGTTCTCGCTTATTTTCTTCCATAGTTGGTTATTGAAACGAATGAGCGTAAAATTATTGTTTATTTGACATATTTCAACATTGCTCTGGCTTTATTCGCCGGAGGCTAAAGCTGGCCTGGATGATACATGACCAAGACTATTGGACCAATAGATACTTAAATAATCAGACACAATGGGATGCAGGCAGAATTACCACCCCACTAAAAGAATACATAGACCAGCTTAGCAATAAACAGTTGAAAATACTCATTCCGGGTTGTGGTAATGCATACGAGGCCACCTACTTGTATGAAAAGGGTTTTGCATCCGTTTTTTTAATTGATCTGTCCCATTTACCGCTCAATGCTTTTGCCAAAGAACATCCTTCATTCCCCAAAAATCAACTTATTCACGGAGATTTTTTTGATCTTGAACAATCGTTTGATTTGATCATCGAACAGACATTTTTCTGTGCCTTACACCCAACTGAAAGGCCTGATTATGTACGTAAAATGGATGAATTGCTAACTCCCTCCGGTAAACTGGTGGGCGTACTTTTCGAAGATGAATTATTTACGGATCATCCGCCGTACGGTGGTTACAGATCCGAGTATAAACAGTATTTTAAAATGTATTTTGAATTCAATGTATTTGATACGTGTTATAATTCCATTAAGCCACGACAGGGCAGAGAACTATTTGTAAACCTTTCCCGGAAACCCTGATCTAAGTGGGAATAAATTACGATTATTGAAAAAAATCCTAATCATATTACTTCACGTCATCTGCTGTGCAGATTTGTTATCGCAAGATACTAAAGTAGATACCATAGCTGTGCAAGGCCGGAGTTTTCTTATACTCGGAGATTCTTCTCTGTATGTTCCAAACGATACTATATTTATTTTGCCGGATAGCTTAGCGAAAAGAATGGTTCAGGACCGTGGTAAACGATCAGATGATTTTTATATTAAGCTCAAAAATAGTTTTCACAAGCACAGATTTACAAAAGAACTTTACGACCTGCTTTTCAAAGATCCTGAGAAGAAGAAAAAAAATACACAAAAGAAACTCCGCACACCGGTCTATTCTTTGGACCAGTTTGAAGGTCAGCGTATCACGAAGATCAGCATAAAGAAGCTTGAGATTTTTGGGACTAGTATTAGCGACACAACGAAACGATCAAGCAAGTGGGTGGTGAGAGCGGGTAACAAGCTTCACAGCTATACAAGAAGCCGCGTAGTGCGCAACAATCTGTTTTTTAAAGAAGGAGATAAAGTGGATCAGGATCTAATTACTGACAGTGAAAGAATCATCAGGTCCCTGCCCTTTGTACGGGATTCGCGCATTTACTTAAAACCAACCTCTACACCAGGTGAAGTAGAAGCTATTGTAGTGGTTAAAGACCTTTGGTCTATTTCTTTTGATGCTAGTTTCAGCGGTTTTGATGATTGGGATGTGGCCATAACTGAAAGAAATTTTTTGGGCTTGGGGCACGAGGTTCGCAATGAAATTGATTACGACGAAATGAATAACCAGCTTTGGGGTTACAGCGGTACGTACAGAATAAATAGCATCAAGAATACTTTTATTACCACCGATTTCAATTTTGTGAGTAGCGAGCTTCTGGACAGGAGTAGGTTTAGAATATTTCGGGAATTCATCACACCTGAAACAAAGTACGCTGGCGGTATTCAATTATTAAGACAGCGAGAGATCTTGGAAAGGATTGATCCTGATGAAGTCCTTCGATTTGATTCAGAATTTAATAATCAGGATTTTTGGTTAGGCAGGGCGTACCTTATCAATGAGGAGGGCGATAAAAGGAGCAATTTGCAAATAGCAGGACGTTACTCCAGAACCCGATTTCTAAAGCGCCCTGAGGACGTGGACGAGAATACAAACCAATTCTTTACAGACAACGACTTATACCTCATGTCAGTCGGATACTCCACGCGATCTTATGAAAAGAGTAGTTTGATTCAAGGCTTTGGGCGTACGGAAGATATTCCTGAGGGCGTACTCTACGAAGCCACCTTTGGCCGTGAGTACAACGAATTCAATGAACGTAATTACTTAGGCTTCAAGGTGGCGCTGGGCCGGTATTTTGGAAGGTTGGGTTATTTGCGCCCGGAGATCGCATTCGGAGGCTTTGATCGGGAGGGTAGATTTGAACAAGGTATGTTGAATTTGAGCGCTAACTACTTTAGTAATTTGTACAGGCTAAGAAGGACTAACTTCAGACAGTTTTTTTCTTTTGATTTTACCAGAGGCATAAGAAGATTTGACGATGAGTTCATAACCATTAATGATAGTGACGGAATAAGAGGTTTAAATAATGTATTCCTGAGAGGAACAAACCGATTGAACTTTAGTAGTGAAACCGTTGCCTTTACACCTCTATACTTGATCGGCTTTAGACTCGCCATTTACAGCTTTATTGATTTGGCACTGATCAACGATCAGGACAACAAACTTTTTAGAAATACTTTATATCAAGGGTACGGTATCGGCTTCCGATTTCGCAATGAAAACCTTACTTTTAACACCATTCAGATTAGGCTGGCCTGGTATCCTAATGTACCGCCTGATGTAGCGCATTTTGACTATGATATTTCTGGCGCTACAACGTTTGGAATACCGGACTTTCGGGTAGTCGAACCGCAGGTATTGACCTTTCGCTAAGTGTTACAAGAAGCCAATCCAATGATGTTAATCACATTCACCTGCTGATCGGGGTCATTTTTTTATTTGTAATCGTTCTAAATAATTATTAAAAATGCCTTTTTGAGTACTTAAAGGGCTTTTTCGCATTCAGTAGCGGTTTAAGTGCCGTACCATCAACAATATGGCTAAAAAGCCCCCTGAAAATATGTTTGAAATAAGGTATTCCGACATTAGCTTTGTGCTCAAATGGATGAATCTGAAGGTATCCTCACTAAACTGATCAAGATACGTATGACGCAAGCGAGTAGTTACAAGAGCGTTTTTTCTTTTTTCTTTTTTCTTTTTTCATTGACGTTCGCCTACACGGTACAGGCACAAGACGAAATTCCTACGGACGAAGCCCGAATTTCCGAAGGTGAAAATTTGTTTAAAGGCAATTGTCAAAGTTGTCATAAGGTTCATGAAAAACTGGTGGGCCCTGCTTTGAAAGATGTATATGACAGGGCGCCCTCTATTGATTGGATCGTAAACTTTGTATGGAACTCCCAGAAGGTAATAGCCAGTGGCGATGAGTATGCCAATGAACTATGGGAAGAGTACAAACCTACCCAGATGACCGCTTTTCCTACCTTCAGCAGAGATCAAATCTTATCCATTCTTGCGTATGTGAAGGCTGAAACTGAAGCAGGTCCTGCTGTTGCTCAAGTGACGCCTGCTGAGGGCGACGAGGTTGCACAAACGGGCGAATCCATCCCGTCATTGTATCTGAATGTTATTATGATCGGGCTCATCGTTGTGTTGGCCCTGATTCTGCTTGTGCTCATACTAATAACCACAGTTCTCAGAAAGTACTTAAACCAGCAAGGTAATCTGGCTGAAGATGATGTGGAAATCGTTAATCCAACCTTTAGTTTGGATGGTTTAATAAAAAGTAAACCCTTTATTTTCTTAGTTACTTTCGTTTTCGCCGCCCTGGTATTCAAAGCGGGTATAAACCAACTTTTTGCTGTAGGGGTACAAGTGGGGTATGCTCCAAAACAACCGATAGCTTTTTCACATCAGCTACATGCCGGCCAATATGAAATTGACTGTCAATACTGTCACACAGGTGTACGAAAAAGTAAAAGCGCCAATATTCCATCCCCAAACATTTGTATGAATTGCCACAGCGCTATAAAAACCGAATCACCGGAGATCCAGAAGATTTATGCGGCAATTGAAAATGACAAACCCATCGAATGGGTCAGAATTCATAACCTTCCTGATCTGGCTTATTTTAATCACTCTCAACATGTTCAGGTAGGTAAGTTAGAGTGTGAAAATTGTCATGGAGATATTAAAGAAATGGAAGTCGTACAACAAGCATCATTGCTAACTATGGGGTGGTGTATAGATTGCCACAGAAAAACAGATGTAGCTTCTAAAGGGAATGAGTATTACGACAAATTGGTAGAGCTCCATGATGCCGAAAGCAAAGAGGCTTTAAAGGTAGAGGATATAGGAGGTCTGGAATGTGCCAAGTGTCATTATTAATTTAAGAGTTAGATAAGCGATCAGCTATTTGAATATGAGCGATAAAAGAAAGCAGTACTGGAAAGGCGTTGAACAATTAACAAATGATCCTGCATTTGTTAAAAATGCTGAGAGTGAATTTCCTGAATTCCTGCCGATAAGCGATAACCCAGAAGGTGGTAGCAGTAGAAGAGATTTTTTAAAGATGATGGGTTTCGGCATAGCGGCGGCTTCTCTTGCCGCCTGCGAAGCGCCCGTTAGAAAAGCGATACCTTACGTAAATAAGCCTATAGATGTTGATCCTGGTATTCCGAATTACTACGCTTCCACCTATGTACAAGGTGGTGACTATTCAAGTATTGTAGTAAGAACACGTGAGGGACGACCTATTAAAATCGACGGTAACGGGCTCTCTCCTCTCACAAAAGGCTGTTCTAATGCTCAGGTGGAGGCGGCTGTATTATCCCTTTACGATAACGAGAGATTGCGTAATCCTAAGAAGGGCGGTAAGGACATTAGCTGGGCTGACTTAGATAAAGAAGTAACCAGCAAATTAAATAGTATAGCTGCGGCAGGTCGAGGGATCAGGATTGTGAGTAATACCGTTTTGAGCCCTTCAACGAAAAAAGTATTGGGTGTATTTAAAGATAAATATCCCACTTCAAAGCATGTAACGTATGATACCGCCTCATCTGAAGGCATGTTGATAGCTAACGAAAGATCTTTCGGTCAAAAAGTACTTCCTACTTATGATTTTAGCAAAGCCGATGTCATTGTTGGTTTTGGCGCTGATTTCCTGGGAACCTGGATTGCTCCAATTCAATACTCAAATCAATACACTCAAACCAGAAAAATAACGGATACCAAAAAAACGATGTCCCGTCATTATCAGTTTGAAGGGAATCTATCGTTAACGGGGGCCAATGCGGACTATCGAACGCCGGTAAAACCTTCTGATGAGGCAAAAGCAGTGACAGCTCTTTATCAGGCGCTTGATGGAAAGAAATCTGACATTCTACATGTAAATAAAGCAGCTTCAGATCTTCAAAAAGCGGCCGGTAAAAGCCTTGTAGTTTCAGGTTCCAATGATCCGGACGTACAGGTTGTAATAAATGCCATTAACAATAAATTAGGCAACTACGGTAATACTATAGATTTAACCACTCCTGTAAATTACCGCCAGGGTAATGAAACGGAATACGCTGAGTTTTTAACCGAGGTTAAATCCGGAAAAATCGGTGCAGTTATCTTTTATAACTGTAATCCTGTTTATAATACGCAGTCCGGAGCAGATTTGGCGAAAGCTTTAGAGAAAGTAAGTTTAACCGTTTCCACATCAGACAGGCCTGATGAAACGACCAAATTTGTTGAATACGTGGCGCCGGATAATCACTTTCTTGAATCATGGGGTGATGCTAATCCTGCTAAAGGGCATTACAGCCTAAGCCAGCCTACTATTACCAATATTTTTGATACAAGACAGGCGCAAGCTAGTTTCATGGCCTGGGCCGGAGTTATTCAATTCGATTATTTTGAATACCTGAAAAGTGGTTGGGAGAGTACTTTAGCAGGAATAGGCCTAATCTGGGATCAGGCCTTACACGATGGGGTTTTTGCTATCCCGGAAAATTCCGAAGCCCCAACTTTCGAGGGTGATGTGGACGCCGCTATAAGTTCAATAAACAAATCGTATAAGGGCAGTGACCTGGAGCTTTCGATTTACCAAAAAGTAGGTATCGGAGATGGTACCCAGTCTAACAATCCATGGTTACAGGAGATGCC
>JBCDHA010000145.1:0-7903 GCA_038750705.1 Bacteroidota bacterium | reverse complement strand
GGTTCGGAACGGGGAACTACCATGGTATTCGCCATAGCGCTGCATAACGCCATTTTAGAAACGGGGGTCAAATGCTATTTGACGGAAATGAATGATTTTGAAAACTTCAGGTCCATGGAGCATTTGATCATTCTAACTTCGACCTACGGTATAGGCAATGCGCCGATTAATGCGTTTCGGTTTATCCGAAAGTTCAATACTGCCAATATCAAATCAACATTTAAGTATGCCGTAGTCGGGTTCGGTTCCAGGAAATATCCCAAATTCTGCCAATATGCTGAAAAGATAAATTTTCTTCTCAAATCTATCGAACCGGCGCAAGAGTGGATACCATTAATAAAAATTCATGAAAGTTCTTTGCAGGAATTCAATGTGTGGTTGGATCTGCTACAAAACAACCTGGAAGGTCAGTTGGCCATCGATTTTAAGTAGTAAGGATCAATATTTATTTTCTGCTACTCGTATCTTACTAAATTATTGGAACGAAAAAAAGCGCCTTTAATCCGGCTGAGGAAAAGACTTTTTTGCCGCCCGGCTATTTAACGGGGGTAATTAAGAACTGCCCATTAGGGCATACAAATGGTGTTTTTTAGCGAATGATTCGAAATCAAATGATCTTTTCCAGGGAACCGGTAATCCTCTATTCTGATCACATCCTCAAATAATTTAAGATTTCTGCAATCTTTTAATAATCTCTACCTCATATAATCATTCAGGTTTGCAGGGTTTTCATGTAGATTTGTTTTTGCACCAAGTAATAAAGACGATTAGTTTATGATACTAAGTGGATTGGAGATCGCCGCCAGAATGGGTAAAGATATTGCTATTGAACCTTATAATCCGGCTCAACTCAACCCTAACAGCTATAACCTCAGGCTTCATGACGAACTCTTAGTGTATGATGCGCCCGTACTGGATATGAAACTTGAAAATAAGGCTTCAAAAATGATCATTCCCAAAGATGGATTACAGCTCGAACCGGGCCGGCTTTACCTGGGACGTACAGTAGAACACACCCGTTCAGATAAGCTGGTTCCTATGCTCGAAGGCAGGAGTAGCATCGGTAGATTGGGCATGTTCGTCCATGTAACGGCAGGTTTTGGCGACGTCGGGTTCAATGGATTTTGGACTTTGGAGATTTTTGTGGTACAACCGTTGATCATCTATCCGCATGTCGAAATTTGCCAGATTTACTACCACCACATTGACGGTGCATATAATGCCTACGAAAAGGGGAAATATCAAAATAATAATGATATCCAGCCAAGCAAATTGTACCAGGATTTTGACGCGTGATCGCGATCTACTGTTCTACGCAACGTTTGCCATCAGGGGCTAAACACTAAAATCAATTATAGTAGGGAAAATTTGTCTCAGGCAATTGACGTATACTGTCTGGTATATTGTGGGTGACAGGTTGGTCTTTAGCCGTTAATTGATCATTCTCATACTTTTTTTCGTTTAGGGGTAGGGTGTTTTTCAGTGATTGGATTGTATAACTAAAAACTGAAAATACGATGAAAAATACGTTGCTATTACTTAGCCTATTTCTGGCTTTATCCTGCGGAGACAATAATGAAACAGCAGTCAATCCAAGTACTCCCTCAGGCCGGGCACTTACTATTATGCCTCTCGGTGCTTCAAGAGTCCAGGGTGCGCGACCGGAATTTGAAAGTTATCGTTACGAGCTCTGGAAATTAATGGTCAATGCGGGATGGGAATTTGACTACATCGGAACAGTATCCGATGAAGCGTCTTATCCTAACTACAAAAACCTAAGTTTTGATCTCGACCACGAGGGAAGGGGAGGGTGGACTTCCGGGCAGATAGCGGCTGAACTACCACAGTGGCTACGATCTGCCGGAATTCCGGATATCGTTCTATTCAGCTCCCCTGCGGGAAACGATGCATTGGAAGGATTGGATTACAACAGGGCCATTGTTAACATCAACGCCACTATTGACATTTTACAAGAGGCCAACCCGGATGTCACTATCCTGATTGAGCGACTTGCTCCTGCTCAATCCACTGCAATGAGGGGTGACCTCCTTAACTATTTCAATCGGCTACAAACGGATATAGTGAGCATTGCTGCCGCTCAAACCACTGGTACTTCTTCCGTAATTGCGATAGATATGTTCACGGGTTTCACGGATGACTTGCTTGCTGACGAGGTTCACTACAACGAGGCGGGAGCGCGGTTTATAGCAAGCAGATATTTTACTGAGTTGGGAAATAATTTTGAAAGTAATTAACGTTTACAGGCATGCAAATAAGTTCAGATGATTTGTCTTTGAAAGCTCTTCTTCAAATCGAAATTTTAAGAATTAGGTTTAGCCGGTTTATAACCTATATATGCCTGGGATTTTTGCCTTGCATGGGTAACGCTCAAAGTCCGCTGGAGCTGTTACCTTCAGGCCAGGAAACCCACACGGTTGTCAACTCTGGCCATTGGTCTGATCTAAATACCTGGCAAAATAGAGAGGTGCCCGGTAATCAGGCTAAGATCCTTATACCGACAGGATTTACCCTTACCGTAGATGATGTGATAGGCGCCAGAGTTAAGATCATTAGAAATGAGGGCAAGCTTCGGTTTTCTACCCATACAAATACCGAACTGAAGGTTGAAACCATAGTTCAGGGCATGAAGGGAGAACTGGAAATGGGGACCTCCTCAAGTCCCGTTCCAGCGAGCCTTACGTCTAAAATAATCATCATAGATGAAGGCGATATTACCGAATATACAAGCCCTCAATTTGAAAAAGGCCTCGTTTTAATGGGAAAAACCGTAATGTATGGTGCGGATAAAACAGATTGGCTCAAGGTGGCCAATAACCCTGGGCAAGGTGCAACCTCGTTATTATTATCATCTGCACCGGAGGGATGGGAACCCGGAGATAGAATTGCCATTACAGGCACAAGTAGCTCCAGAAACCCAACGGGCGATGAAGTCGCCATTATTCAATCGGTTTCAGGAAGTACGGTGAACCTAGCTGCCGCCCTGATCAAAGATCATTCTTCCGTTCCGGCCCCCGATTTGCGTGTCCATGTCGCCAATCTGACCAGAAACGTGGTGATCGAATCGGAAAATCCGGACACTGTACAACTTGAAAGGGGGCATGTAATGTTTATGCACACCCTCGATGTAGACATGAACAACGTGCGCCTTTACCAAATGGGAAGGACGCGAAAGGATAAACCGGTAGATGGTTGGATTTTAAATGAAAATTCAACGAGTGATGAGGATCAGGTTATTCAGGGTGCCAGAAGAAATATCAGAGGAAGATATTCTATTCATTTCCATAGGGGTGGTGTGGACCAAACCCTAACTCCGGCCTATGTAAGAGGTTGTGTTGTGGAAAATGATCCGGGTTGGGCATTTGTAAATCATTCCGCCTATGTGCATTTCGAAGATAATGTGTCTTACGATATTTTAGGAGGGGCTTTTCAAACCGAAGCCGGAGACGAACTGGGTTCCTTCAAGCGAAATATTGCAATAAGAACGATTAACCCCGCTTACCCACGCCTTTTAAACTTTTCCGGAGAAGGTGCCGGCGATCCGGACATTAGAGGTAATGAACAGGACTTCGCTTTTCAGGGTGATGCTTTTTGGATTCACGGTGGAGGAGTTTCACTAACCGGTAATGTAGCCAGCGGCTGCTCCGGACATGGATTTATCTACTGGCCGGAAGGCTTAAGGGAAGATATTAAGCAAGGCTTTCTAAATAATTTTAAACCTGAAAACGTTCCAAACAGTAATTTACTGGATGGTAACGAAGAAGTGGCCACCGGGTGGGTTCCAGTGAAAGAGTTTAAGGATAATGAGGCCTATTCCGCTATCATCGGGTTTTCATCCTACTATCTTCAAACCCAGTTTTTTGGAGATATGCGGGATTACTCAGAAGCTTATCTTGCCACCGTTCACTCTACATTTGAAAATTTTACAGCATGGAATGTCTTCTGGAAAGGTGTGGAGATTAATTTGACCGAGAGAATTACTTTCAATAACCTGAGGGTAGTCAATAATGATGGTCACCTGAGTTCTATTGGGATACACAACAGAGGTTGGGCGCGTGACAGACACATCTACAACAATGCGACGATTGAAGGATTTGGAATAGGAATGGTAGTGCCCAAGCAGGGCACCATTACAATAGATAAGGGAACTTTTAAAAATCAAAAAAACTTCCGGATTCCAATAGCGGTTCAAGACTTTAGAGATGTATTGATAAATGAAATTATTGCAGAAAGCCACCCAAGTTTTCCGAGTAACGACTACGTAGAGATAGAAATGAATACTGATTTCTCAAGTCCGCTGGATAAGCATCCCCTTTACTTCATGCTGCCGGATCGTATTACCCTGAATTATGGTAACTACATCAATCAAAGGCTTTATTTTAACGAACAAGCCGCCTCTTTTATTCCTGTACTTCCAGGCGCCGAAATTTCGGACGAGGGCCAGATAATCCAGGACCGTTTTGTTAATCGAACTAACCAACAACTAATGGATACGTATCAAATGTCATTTGGAGGTGAAATCCTGCCCTTGGATGCAGTGGATGCAGTGGGCATAGTAGGTGGAAAAATAGGAGCTAATCGTTGTCGTACTCAAAATATGCCAACTTGCGTCAACTTCAGCGATGAAGGCCGCACCTTGAAGGTCAATAATTTCACAGATATACTTTCATGTATAGGCACACAAGCTAATTTAGTGAGTGAAAGACTGACTCCGTTTGCCCATATTAATTCTGATCTGTGCAGTGGTACGGTTACCCTATCTATTTCAGACAATTCAAATAACGCCCAATCTATCAAAATTTATCCTAATCCTTCCTCGGGTAGGTTTTATATCCAAACTGACTTGGCGGCCTATCAGGTTCAACTGTTGTCTATCGATGGCAAAGTCATTAAAAATATAGGTGGGCTTAGCGGCCCGGCAACGCTCGATGTTTCCGGTGTGAAAAATGGATTTTATCTCATGTCCATTCAGGATAATCGAACTTCTCAAGCTAACACATTCAGGCTTATTAAAAATTAGGTGAGTATTGCCCTATTCCACTATCAAGTTCAGGGATTCCGCTTTTAAAGTATTTTTAGATTGTTTCAGGCAATTTCAGTTCTTTTTTGATGGCCTCAACCTTAATCCTTTTCCCGCTGGCGAAGGAAAAACAGCCTTAAATTGCCTGAATTTTGGATTATTTTATTAATATCGAAATCCCTGCTATCATGTTCCCCTGAAGGCGCATTTCAATTTAATATTCTATTTTTAGTCATGAATAAAATACTGTGGATCGTTAGAGTTGTTCCTGCGCTCATACTTGTACAAACACTGTTCTTTAAATTCACCGCGGCGCCGGAGTCGGTTTATATTTTTTCAACACTTGGACTTGAGCCCCACGGCAGGATAGGCATTGGGGTACTTGAATTGATTGCCTCCGTGTTGTTGCTTATTCCATCTAAAACCTGGATGGGTGCTGTACTGGTTTTCGGCTTAATGGCAGGAGCTATTTTTTCACATTTAACTCAATTGAGAATCGAGGTTCAGGAAGACGGCGGTTATCTATTCATTCTGGCTTTAGTGGTATTGGTCTGCTGTGGAATTTTGATTGTAGTAGATAGAAAGCGAGTTCCTATTCTAAACAAGATTTTCAAATAATTGAAATTAAATGAGGCAGCTCTGAGGAGAGGAATTAATCTTCTCTTTCACTTAGGTCAGACATAAAACTATTCCGGTGGTCAACAAGGCGGCTTTAAGGAAGTGTGATGATAAATGGCTTCCGGCGTCGAGTTTACTTTCTGCCTTTATTTAGCCATTTAGCTTGTGAATTAGGCTGTAAGCAAATCGCTTCTTGCTGAGAAATAAGATTATCTTGGTTCAGGTCCAATATACCTTTAAGCAGAATCATAGTAAATCGGAGCATGTACTGTACGAAAGGAATAGCGCTTCGGGAATTTTGACATGATAGTGTTAAAACCACGGTAATTCATCGTATCAACGGTAAGGATAGAGTGGTAATACAAAGTTTTTACATCCTATTTCGATAGGATGGGGTGGTATTTTTCCCACTACTCCGGTTCTGTAGTCTGAAAACAGTTTTGAAAACGAAGTTATCATGTTCAATAAAAGCCCAAATACCATGCAACGTTACGTGCAAAAATTTTCAACTATGAATCGTATACAAACAGGCTTAATCCCGGCCTTACTAGGAATATTTCTATGGGCATGCGGAGATGACGATAATGTAGATATGGAAGACGGCTTCACCAACAGTGATATAGTTACGGATATTGTAGTGAATGTCTCGCAGAGTGCGGCGGTTGCCACCTGGTTGGTGGCTAATAATGAAACCACATGGACGGTGGAATACGGTGAGTCCGGGTTCCTGGAAGGATCGGGGACGTCCGGAACCGATGCAGAAAACCTGGGGCGTTTTGGAGTGTCCAAAATATCAGGACTTTCTCCCGGAACGGATTATGACCTTTATATAACTGTGGCAGGTTCTTCTGAAACTGCTATAGCCAACTTCACTACGTTAGGAACCGATGAATCTGTTTTTCATATACAATTGGATGAGAGTGACTGCACCGTAGATATTGAGACCACACTCGGCGTTACCTCTTTCTACTCCGAAACTGTAAACGGTACCACGCGAACCATTACTATCAACGATATCCCCAGCCATAGAGTGGGTACTTTTCCTACGGATGACGACCGACGAATAGGTAACCCAAATTCTATCAGCGAACAAAGTAATACCTATAGCATGACCACAGAACCATCGCTGGGCGGTAGCTCCACCTTTGCGGAGGGATGGGTAAACGGTGTGCTTTTTTCCGGTGTGGCTATAGAGGTTTACACCGCAGAAAGCTTTACGGGTTTTACCGGAGAAACCAACCGGCAGTGGAACCGAAATGCACTTCAATCTGTGGATGACTTGGGTCTCGATTGCAATAATGCCCATGTTCAGCCGACCGGTCAATACCACTATCATGGATTACCTTCAGCTTATGGGAGCGACCTGCAGGTCAACGGTTCAGAGATGGTGAAAATCGGTTATGCGGCTGATGGATTTGCCTATTACTATCTGTACTTCGAGAATGATGACGGAAACATAGTACAAGCAGAAGCCTCTTATGAGCTCATTAGTGGCGACCGTGGAGGGGATGGCATTAGCGCACCTTCCGGGGCGCATGACGGAGAGTATTTTCAGGATTACGAATTCGTAGATGGATCCGGCGATCTGGATGAATGCAACGGTCGTTTTGGCCCTACGCCCGATGCACCTGACGGCGAGTACTACTACGTGGTCACTGCTGATTTTCCATCATTTCCACTTTGCTTCTCGGGCACACCTGATGGTAGCTTCAGGTTTGGACCCTGATGTACTATGATAAAATCCAGCTGTCTCTGGCTTATCAAGTTCAGCGAAAGCCTTACCCTAATCTCATCCCTATGACCCCTATAAAAAAAATAGTATTTGTTGTTTCTACTGTATTGATTAGCTCTCTCAGCTATGGGCATTCACCTACAGAGATTTCATTCCGATTTACGGAAGAGAATCAGAAAAAGTATTTACAGGTCCATTTAACATCGATCACGCTTTTTGATATGTTATATCACTTAAAGCCCGAACTAAAGTCCAGGGAGTCGCTGAATTTGGGTCATTTTATTGCTGACTATGAGGCCTACTTCAACCAACACATTGATCTGAATTTAAATGGTCAAGATCAGGTGTTAGAATATGTTGAGTCCAACCTGATCATTCACGATGCCTCTATAAAATTTTTGATTCGGAACTTTGACGAAGAAATTAATGAATACCATATGTCCGTAGGTGGGTTTGAGTTTTACAGCAAGCCCAGTTTTACGGTATTATTCGATACGGAAAAAACTATAGATGTT
>JBCDHA010000144.1:0-7938 GCA_038750705.1 Bacteroidota bacterium | reverse complement strand
CCGGTCATGGATGCGATCTTGTTAAGGAAACGAGCGATATGTGAAACCATCATCGATCAATTGAAAAACATTTTTCAAGTGGAACATTCCAGGCACCGAAGTGCTGCAAACTTCTTTAATAATATCTTCTCGGCCTTGATCGCCTATAACTTTTCCGAGAAGAAGCCCTCACTTAAAATGCAATTTCATGACACCAAACAACTCATATTGCCTATTTAAGCATAGCTTCTACGTCGAACTCACGTTAAAATATATATGCATGATATATCATACATAAAATCAATTAAAACAGTTTAATGAATGACTTATCATTCATTAAACTTATTATTAAATAGAAGATATGAAGATTTTCGCTGATTAAGCCTTAATCCGGTACGCGTGATGCACACTCGCATTGATCTCGTACCCTACCAGCAAAACTATAGTCAAAATGAACTGCCAGACCATCAGGGCAATCAATACACCAATTGAGCCATACAACTTATTATAGCTCGCGAAATTGGCCACATAATAAGAAAATCCGTACGATACCGCTAGGCATAGAATAGTAGAGATCAAGGAGCCCACAGAAAAGAACCGCCAGTTATAATGTACAGAAGGTCCGAAGTAATAAATAAATGATATCGCCAGAAAAAACACTATGAAGATAACCAGGAACCGCACTGTGAAAAATAAATAAAAGACATAGTCTTCAATATTTACCCACTCTATCCGGCTTACAAAGTCTATAACAAAATTCCCGATTACAAGCAGAATAATAGCCAATATAAGTACGAGCGCCAGCATAAAAGTAAGCGCAGTGGCCACCAACCGCATCTTTATAAAACCTCTTTTTTCTATGGTTTTGTAGCACGCATTAAAAGCTTTCATTAAAGAGAGCATGCCGTTTGTAGCCAAAAAGAGAGAGAATAACGCGCCGAAGGTCAATAGCCCGCCACGTTGATTGCTTATAATGTCCTCTATAGTAGAACTGGCCACCTTATACATGGTTTCGGGCATAAATTCGCCTATAAACTCAATGATTCTATCCTGGCTTACGCTGGGAATCCACTCGTGGATATAGGGTGTAAGGGTGAATAGGAATATAATGGCCGGAAAAATTGCCAATGTAAAATTATAGGCCACAGATTCTGCGCGTTCTATGATTTCATCCTTGGTAATCTTCTGAATAAAAACCCGAATGACTTCATATAGACTCAGGTCTTCATACCTGCTAAACTTAACAGCCTTCAGAAGAGTTATCAAACTTTTATATATATCAGACTGAAGTATGTAGTTAAGTATCTTCTTTTTCATGAGCCAAAGAAAGGTGTTAATAAATGTTCCATGTTCTTCGGTATGGCACAAGGTCGCTTTGTGGTCATGTTCACAAAAACCAGTTTTGTTTCGCCGGTATGTATCAAGCTCCCCGACTCATTGTGGATTTCATATTCGAAAGTTATTCTAACCCCTGGTTTTTGCCTGATAATAGTTGTAACGGTGAGCAGTTCATCATAAAGCGCCGGGGCAATATATTTAGAATGATTTTCCAAGACCGGCATCATCACACCACTTTCCTCTAACTCACGATAAGTAAGCCCCAGAGCCCTAAGCGCTTCTACCCGACCTGTCTCGTAGTAAGCAGCATAATTACCATAATAGACATAGCCCATTTGATCTGTATCAGCATACCTTACCCTAACCTGGTGTTTATGTTGGTACATTACTTTGCGTTCATCCTGGCTTTACGTTGTTCAATGGAAAGCTGCCGCTGATACCTCCTGGCATTGTTTAAATGATCGCGGATGTTACTGGCAAAATTATGGTACCCTGAAAAATCCTCCTTGGCACACATATATAAGTAGTTATGATCATCGTGATTCAATACGGCATCAATAGAATGAATGGTTGGCATATTGATAGGCCCGGGGGGCAAGCCCCGGTTGAGGTAAGTATTATATGGTGAATCTATTTCTTTATGAACGTTCAGCACTCTTTTTAAAGTAAAATCGCCGGAAGCAAATACCAAGGTAGGGTCGGCCTGCAGCGCAATTCCTTTATCCAGTCTGTTTTTATATAAACCTGCTATAATCTTACTCTCTTCTTTTTTGATACTCTCCGCCTGAACGATAGAGGCTAATACCGCAACTTCCTGTAGGTCCAGATTGATCTTCTTGGCTTTTTCCTTTCTGCCGCCACCCCAGAAGCGCTGATACTCAGCCAGCATACGTTCGACCAGTTGTTCACCTGAAATATCATAGTATACCTGATAGGTGTTAGGGATAAACATACTTATAATGTTTTGGGAATTAAATCCCATCTCGTTATTGGAGATAAACTTATCCAGGGCAGTATTAAATTGCGCCTCTGTTAAGGCAATCCCTGAAGTTATTTTCCCGCCTAGATCACCAATCAGCCTTACGTTATTAAAAGTGATATTTACAGGTTGTTGCTGACCTATGCGTAGCATGCGAATTGCCTCTACGTTGGTCATGTCTTTTTTAAGCAGATATCTTCCAGGCTTGATTGAAGTATCATAATCCATAATTCGCGCTAAAAAGCTGAATGACACCAGATCTTGTATGTAGTCATTATTATATAACTTATCCTGCAGTGATTTGAAGGTTTCTCCGGGCTCAATAAGCAAAACAGCATCTTCCTTATCTACTAATATATTGGCAGAATACACAATCTGATATCCATAGAAAGCGAAGGACGACAGCAACATCGTAAAAACCAATAGCACAACAAGCAGAACTTTTCTATTTCCCATTCCAATATCGTCCAGGGGCAAAGTTAGCTCATAGACAGCAAATTGTTTAATATTGAAACCCCAGTATCCTTATTAAGTTAAGCCGGACTTCATTACAATTGACTCACTATCTTCCAACCCAATTTTTCTATAGTTTTGAGCTATGCCTGCTGAATTGATCAAGTTATATGAGGAAAATCCACAGCGCTCCAAAATTGAGCGGATTGCAGATGTACTTAAAAAAGGAGGGTTAGTCATTTATCCAACGGATACCATATATGGCATCGGCTGTGATCTGTTCAATAGAAAAGCTGTGGACCGTGTCTGCCGGATCAAAAACATCAAACCCAAAAATTTCAACCTTTCATTCATTTGTAGCGACATCAGCCAGATAGCTGAGTATGTAAAACGCATTGACAATAGCACCTTCAAACTTCTGAAGAAAAGCCTCCCAGGGCCTTTCACCTTCATTCTGGAATCAAGCAGCCGGATACCGAAGATACTCAATGTCAATAAAAAAACGGTAGGTGTGAGGATACCTAATAACAATATCCCACTACAGCTGGTAGAGCTCCTGGGGAATCCGATGATCACATCTTCCATTAAGGATGACGATGAAATACTGGAATATACAACAGATCCTGAGGTTATATTCGATGACTTAAAAAACGAAGTTGACGTAGTTATCGATGGTGGTATTGGTGGAAACGTACCCTCGACCGTAATTGACTGCGCCTCCGGCGAGGTGGAAATTATACGTGAAGGATTAGGAGATATAAATGAGTTCCTCTAATACTCAAGCACTTTTAATAGAGCTACATTATCTTCCATGCATTGAGTATTTCGCATGTCTTCATCAGCACGATGCTATTTTAATAGAAGCCCGGGAAAACTATGTGAAGCAAAGTTTCCGTAATCGGTGCTACATACGGGATGCAAATGGAAAGCTCCAGCTTACTGTTCCTGTAGTAGGTGGGAGAAAAAAAATATCAGTTAAAGATATTCAAATTGACTATGGTCAAAACTGGAACAAGATTCACCTGAGAGCTTTGAAATCTGCCTATGGTAAAGCGCCTTTTTTCGAATACTATTTTGACTTTTTTGAAAAGGCATTCCAAAAAAGGGAAAGGTTTCTATTTGACTTTAACAGGAATTTACTGACAGTCTGTCTGCAAGTACTTGGCATAAATAAAAAGATTTCAACCACAAAAACGTACGTTCAGAGCTCTCAGGATCGTTATTCTGATCTAAGAAACCGAATCAGTTCAAAATCAGATTTCGTTAACCGGACTTTTTATCATGCTATTGAGTACTATCAAGTATTTGGCAAAGACTTTGTGCCTAACCTGAGCGTTGTAGATTTAATTATGAATGAAGGGCCAAATTCGGCCGCTGTAATTCAGCAGTCGGCCTCCTAAATGAACAATTAAAATAGGTTTCCCGTTGATTAAATCTATGATAATTACCAACCCGGTTGATGGTAATTCTTTTTAATAAATCAGTAGATTTACAATATATACATACAATTGCTACAGTATGGAAGCAAAATTTTCAAATAGAGTTAAGGAGGTCATTTCCTTAAGTCGGGAAGAGGCTTTAAGACTCGGCCACGATTATATAGGCACAGAACACTTATTATTAGGTATGATTCGCGAAGGTGAGGGTGTAGCTGTGAGCCTGTTAAAAAAGTTAGGCATATCACTGGATGAATTGCGAGGTTCGGTAGAGAAGGTATCAAAAGGTACGGCGTCTCATGATGTAAAGAACCTGGCAAATATACCCTTAACAAGACAGTCAGAAAAGGTATTGAAGATAACGTACCTTGAAGCAAAAATTTTTAAAAGTCAATTAATTGGAACAGAGCACCTATTGCTCTCCATATTAAGAGACGAAGACAATATAGCAACGCAGATTTTGGAGAAATTCGATGTGAATTATGATGTTGTAAAAGAGCTTTTGGAATACCAAACGGAAAATCCGATGGCCTCCTCAGATACGGATGACCCGGACGAAGACTCATCCAAATTATTTGGAAGCAGTTCAGGTGGTACCGGTAGTGGTAAAGAGAAGAAAGGATCTGAAAAATCAAGAACCCCGGTTCTCGATAATTTTGGTCGTGACCTCACTAAGCTTGCCGAAGATGACAAGCTTGATCCTATTGTAGGCCGGGATAAAGAGATTGAGCGCGTGGCTCAGATTTTAAGTAGAAGAAAAAAGAATAATCCTATTCTTATTGGAGAACCCGGCGTGGGAAAAACGGCCATCGCAGAGGGGCTGGCACTTCGGATTATACAGAAAAAGGTAAGTCGTGTTTTATTCGGTAAGCGAGTGGTAACTCTTGACTTGGCTTCACTTGTAGCCGGCACGAAATACAGGGGGCAGTTTGAGGAGCGTATGAAGGCGGTAATGAATGAGCTGGAAAAGTCTCCGGAGGTTATATTATTTATTGACGAACTTCATACAATTGTTGGCGCGGGTGGTGCTTCAGGTTCCCTGGATGCCTCTAATATGTTCAAGCCTGCACTCGCCAGGGGAGAGATCCAATGCATCGGAGCAACTACGCTTGACGAGTACAGACAGTATATAGAAAAGGATGGCGCTCTGGCGAGGCGTTTTCAAATGGTAATGGTGGACGCTACTTCACCTGAAGAAACTATTCAGATACTTGATAACATAAAAGAAAAATACGAGGAGCATCATCATGTAAATTATACTGCTGAGGCAGTTGAAGCTTGTGTGAAGCTCTCAGATAGATATATCAGTGATCGCTTCTTGCCCGATAAAGCAATTGATGTTTTAGATGAAGCAGGTGCCCGGGTTCATATCAATAACATTCATGTTCCGGATGAAATAGTGAGACTGGAAGCGGCTATCGAAGACATTAAAGAGGAAAAAAATCAGGTAGTTAAGAGCCAAAAATATGAGGAGGCAGCACAGCTTAGGGATAAAGAGAAAAAATTACTTGAGCAACTTGAAATAGCAAAGGTAAACTGGGAAGAAGAGACAAAAAGCAGACGATATACGGTTGATGAAGATAACGTTGCTGATGTCATTGCCATGATGACAGGCATACCTACCAAACGGATAGCTCAGAAAGAAAGCAATAAGCTTTTAGGTATGAATGAAGAGCTTAGCGGCAGAGTTATCGGTCAGAATGAGGCCATTACAAAATTAACCAAGGCTATACAACGAACACGAGTTGGTTTAAAAGACCCTAAAAAGCCAATTGGCTCTTTTATTTTCTTAGGTCCAACGGGAGTTGGAAAAACAGAACTCGCCAAAGTACTTTCGACTTACCTTTTTGATAAAGATGACTCACTGGTACGTATCGATATGAGTGAGTACATGGAAAAATTCTCTGTGTCCAGGCTTGTGGGTGCACCTCCGGGATATGTAGGTTATGAAGAGGGAGGTCAACTTACAGAGAAAGTAAGAAGAAAGCCATATAGTGTTGTGCTGCTTGACGAAATTGAAAAAGCACATCCGGATGTCTTTAACTTATTACTTCAGGTCTTGGATGATGGTATCCTCACCGATGGTTTAGGCCGTAGGGTTGATTTTAGGAATACTATAATTATCATGACCTCCAATATAGGAGTTCGCGATTTAAAGGATTTCGGTGCAGGTATTGGTTTCTCTACTCTTGCAAAGCAAAATAATGAGGAGGAAGTCATGAAGTCAACGATTCAAAGCGCACTCAAAAAAGCATTTAGCCCTGAGTTCCTGAACAGACTTGATGACGTTATCGTATTCAACTCACTACAAAGAGAGCACATTCATAAAATTATTGACATATCACTTGGAAAACTTTTTGAAAGGATTAATTCTTTGGGCTATCAAATTGAACTGACTGAGAATGCCAAGGATTTCTTATCAGAAAAAGGTTACGATCCTCAGTACGGCGCTCGACCACTAAATAGAGCTATCCAGAAATATTTAGAAGATCCTGTGGCAGAAGAAATTCTTAAGGGAGAAAGTGATGAAGGGTCAATAATAGTGGCTGATCATGATGGAAAGAGTGAAGAGCTTAAGCTCAAAATGAAAAAGCCCGGGAAAAAAGCGCAAAAGAAGGAAGAAGATTAAGAAAGAAAATCCAATGGCCCTTACACCCAAAAGGTGATGAAGTAAAATGAAACTACCATCACTTCTTTGTATTCTGTTGTTTATCACCTCCTGTAACTCTGAAATTGCAAAGCAATGGACCAAGCCGTCTTACACAGGAAGCAGCTATTCAAAAATTGTAGTTGTAGCAATAACAGATAATACTGAAGCCCGAAATGAGTTTGAAAGCCGAGGAGCAAGACTCTTAAGTAAAAAAGGCATTAACGCTATTGCTGGAATGACCATCTTCCCCGAGCATATGTCTGAAGAAGACAAAAAAGAGGAAAGCATCATAAAGGTAATTAACGATAATAAAGTCGATGGCGCCCTTACCGTAGCGTTAATTGATGAAAAAGAGGCTATGGTATATTCTGGTGGGTCAGATGTAACTATGCGCTCCACATATGGTACTTACGGAAACTATATTTCACAGCAATACGAAACGGTTTATGATCCGGGAGAGTTGGTGGCTACGAAAACCTACGTTTTAGAAGCTGTCTTCCATGACCTGAGAACGGATAAAAGGAAGGAACAATCTATTGTTTGGAGAGCACAATCGGAACAAACGGATCCAACCTCTCTCGCAGAAGCCGCCGAAGACTTCATGAGCAAGGTGGTTTACAGCACACTTAAGAGCGAGATTATAAAAAAATAGTTTTTTCTGTTAACAAGACTTCAACAGCCATCTCGCTTTTAGACCTTGTAACTTAAGCTTAGCATTGAGTTTTTGTCCACTTCAAAATCATCGAGGGCTGTCACCCCACCTCTTTCATCTCAGCTATCGCATTGTCAATCTTCATAGAACTATTTACCTTATACCGCTGATCTACATTCGGGGCTACACCATGATTTCCAGCTGCACTCCCAGCAAACTTAACACATCGTTGCTTGACTTTTGAACTGCCAACAAACTCGAACTGTACCACTGAAACCAAAATCACGCTAACAGGCGCTAAGCCGGCAGACATTTGTCAATGGGTGTTCTACTTTTTGTTTTGCAACTCGTCCACATCACTGTGCCTTCTGCTTCCGGCATCTGTATCTGATCGTTTTGTGCTTCTGTGTTGAACGGCATGAACTTGGTGGTATGAAAAATTGTAGGTGTG
>JBCDHA010000143.1:0-7967 GCA_038750705.1 Bacteroidota bacterium | reverse complement strand
GAATGTGAGCAGTATAAATATGCAAACTGCTTCCAGCATATAAAAGCCATTCCAGAGAACAAAGGTAAAAGGCTGATCAACGCTGTATTCTATAATTGCACTAAGCAAATAGTTGAGCGCATACCACCCGCAAATAATAAAATATGCTGTTTTCCAGATCTTTGGTATGCCTTCCAGAATTCTCATAGCTTACTAAAATAAAGAATCCAAGGCTAATTCATCTAAACCTAATATGAGTCGGTCTTGCCGCATCAGCACATGATAAAATATAAAAAGGTGCAAATACCGAAAAAAACTTGCATCGCTAATGTTATTAAGGCCCTCAAGTTGACAAAACAGAAATTGGTTCACATATTTGGTAATTACGGTATTAAGCGTAACCATCTAAAAACCAACTATATGCGGCTTGGCACATTGACAATATTATTTTTTATAGCTTTTTCGTCGATGGCTCAGACACACATTACGATTTCCGGTAGGTTACAAGATTCAGAAACGCAGGAACCTCTGGTATTTGCCTCCATTAGCATTGCGAATGAACCGATAGGGACAGTTTCAAATTCGTTAGGCGAATTTGACTTTCACGTCCCTACCCGGTTAGAGAGTGGACGGCTCATCGTTAGCATGCTAGGTTATCAAAATTATGAGGCCTCCATAAGTTCCTTTATAGGTCGTGATACCGTCATTCTGAATCTTACAAAGGCCTCTCAGCTTTTGGATGAGGTAGTTATTCACGATTCACTTTCAGGAGGTGATATCGTGCGCATAGCATTGAACAGAATAAGTGAGAATTATCCAAGTGAGCCTTATCTGATGGATGGGTTTTACCGTGATCTGAAAAAATTGGGCGGTAAATATTTCTCATTGTTAGAAGCGGCTGTTAAAATATATGATGAGGACTATGAAGAGCCTAGAAATAAAGGTCGTCTCAGAGAAAAAGTGGCTCTCATAGAGGTCAGAAAAAGTCTGAGCTATGAAACGCATAAGTTTAGCAGGTATTTCGAACAGCATAATCTACTGGAGGACCTTTTACTACATAACCATGTTAAGTACAGAACATTTCCAGAGGAAGATCTTTTCTTTAATGGGTTCGAACGTATGAAAAACAGCTTTTATAGCGGGCATCAGGTGTTTGTTGTATCCCTATATTCAGACTTATATACTCTAAAGATGTTTGTGGATACAAACTCTTATGCCATCATAAAAATGGACTATGAAAGGAGATACCCGGAAAACGTCATTCGAAAAAAAGTAAAATCCGTCAGTAAATATGTATCCGATACAAAGAGTATTGTATTTAAGCAGCACAAGGGGAAATACTATCTAAATTACATCAAGGTTATTTCCAAATTCAACTGGTACAATGCACAAACGGACAGTTTGAATTTCCAAACAGAAATGTGGCAAGAACTACTAATTAATAAAATTTATCCTGATACTAAAGATCGCATAAGCAGTACCAGAAAGATGAAGCGTTACGGGCTGCAATATCAAGACGAAGATTACAACCCGGAGTTTTGGCTTGACTACAACGTGATAAAAGACACTCCGCTGGATGAAAAAATTGTTGCTGATTTAGAAGCGCTCGGGAAACTCGAAGAACAGTTTGAAAACTAGTTATCGATTCTTACTACTTCTTATCCGAAAATAAGGCTAATAAGGGTTTCTAACTTCTCCAGGAGATATCGCCTCTTTACATTTACACCATAAAGCCAACTATAGACACGAAGATATCCCCGGAGCCCAGGTTGTTTCGGGGATATTTTTTTTACTCAGTATTCAGTTTTCCGGCTTCATGCATCAGTGTTTCTTTTTCAATAGGAACCACGCCGACATGCTCACAAACTAAACCCCCTCCCAGATTTGAGAGCATAGCCGTTTCCTTTGGAGGTAAGCCGGAAGCCACACATAAACCTGCTATGCTAATAACAGTATCTCCCGCTCCTGAAACGTCAGAAACTTCCCTGATGTGCGCGGGAATGTGGTGCTTTTCATTTTGGTAATCAATAAAAACCCCGTACTCAGACAAAGTAATCAGGGCTCCACTGACCTGTAGTGTTTTTTTAAGTTCAAGAACAGCGGCTTCAATATCTTCTGCATTTGAAGGATCTACTTCTATTTTTAACCCCTCGCGCAACTCTTTCAAGTTAGGCTTAAATAGAGAGGCACCCTTATAGCATAAGAAATTTCGCTTTTTAGGATCAACTAAAGTTGATATACCCAATTCATTAGCCTTTGAAATAGTTTCGCGGATGATAGTTTCGGTAATTACTCCTTTATCGTAATCCTCAAAAATTACGACATTACAGGTAGCTGCTATCTCTAAAATTCTATCCAGAAGCTCTTTCTCTTCATATTTATTCAGTGGTTTATCAGTCTCTTCATCAACCCTAACCACATGCTGATGCCCGCTAATTACCCTTGTTTTTATCGTAGTAGGTCGATCTTTGCTATTAATTATTCCTTCTCTTGAAAGCTTTCTTTCTACCATTCTATGCTCAAACTTTTCGGCAGCTTCATCTTTTCCAATCGCTGAACATAAAACAGGTGTAGCTCCAAGAGCCTGAACGTTCAGGGCCACATTTGCAGCGCCCCCAAGTCTATAATCTCTTTTAGTTACGCGCACTACCGGCACTGGAGCTTCCGGGGATACCCTTTCCACAGCTCCCCAGATGTAAGCATCAACCATTACATCTCCAATGATGAGAACCCTTAGGTCTTCGAACTTTTTAAAGATCTGTGTGACTTCCACTTAACGAAATTTAGCCAACACTTCTGAAATTCTTTTAATCGCCACTTTCAAATTTTCTTCAGACGCCGCATAAGACAGCCTTACGCAATCGGGATTACCGAATGCTGCTCCGGAAACAAGTGATACGTGCGCCTTTTCAAGAATATAAATGCAAAAGTCGTTTGCATCCTGAATGGTATGTTCACCGTCTGATTTTCCAAAATAGCTACTCACATCCGGAAAAAAATAAAAAGCACCGTCCGGAAGGTTTACTTTTACCCCTGGAATTGATCTTAATAGCTCATAAACCATATTTCTGCGTTCTAAGTACTGCCTTGCCATATCAAATGTTGGACCTAGATCGGATGTGATTGCTGTCAGTGCAGCGCGTTGGGCAATAGAGCAGTTGGCTGAGGTAATCTGGCCCTGTATTTTAGCGCTACCTTTAGCGATCCATTCGGGTGCGCAAATATAGCCTACTCTCCAGCCCGTCATGGCAAACCCTTTAGCAAACCCGTTTACCGTGATGGTTCTTTCAAACATACCCGGCAAGGAGGCTAAACTAACTTTCTCCTCCGTATAATTGATGTGCTCATAAATTTCATCAGCAATAACGAAGATATTTTCATTGGCTTTAACAACCTCTGCAATAGCTTCTAATTCGGCCTTTGAAAAAACAGAACCTGTTGGATTACATGGCGATGAAAATATAATAGCCTTAGTCTTTGCACTTATCGCTTTCATTAGCTGATCTGCCGTGGCTTTAAAGTCATTTTCTATAGAGCCTTTGACAAATACGGGAACTCCTTCTGCCAATTCAATGAGAGCCGTATAACTTACCCAATAAGGGGAAAATACTATTACCTCATCCCCAGGGTCAACCAATGCATACATAACATTAGCAATCGACTGCTTGGCGCCATTTGAAACTACAATATTGCTTGCTGAACAAGGTATATTATTTTCACTTTGCAATTTATTGGCAATAGCTTCACGAAAATCCTGGTATCCGGCTACAGGGGGGTAGGCAAAATACTCTCCTTCGTCTATAGCATCCTTGGCGCCTTGTTGAATGTGTTTTGGAGTTTTAAAATCAGGCTCCCCCAGGCTTAAGCTTATTACGTCGATGCCGCGTGCCTTGAATTCACGTGCTTTGGCTGCCATAGCCAGTGTCGCAGATTCGGCCATGCTGGCGACACGATTGGAAAGTGGTAAGGTCATTTTCGATTTTAGTTAGAAATACAAAACGGCCAAAATTATGCATTCTATCCATCACAAACCATCAAAAATCTTAAGCTTTTGGTTCTCAATTTAGGGGAACCGCCGATTGGTCGAAACCATCTTCCCAAAACCCAAAGTTCTCCCGCCACTAAATCTGACCCTATCGTGTACTTGTACCTTGAACCCCCCGGATAAAATAGTTCGTAAAAGATTGTCTTTCAGAGTTTTATTTTAAAATCTCTCCCATGTAACGCCCTATAAATCACGAAATTTTATAGTATAAAACTTACCAGGAAAAATCAACAAACGATTTTATTCTGAATGTGAATTCCAGTATTTCAAAAAAGCCTTACCTAACCCTGTAGATTCAATTGTTTTACCAGGCTTCATACTTCCTCCTTCTTTTATTCTGATTATACGCTTGGATTTTAGAGCTCTGTAATCTTCATGTAACGTAGAATGCCTTTGAAAATCTTTAGGAATAAAATAGGCCCCATCTTTCTTTAAAATCGTCAATAAATCTTTTTGTCTGGAAGTAATTTCATTTAAATATTCTTCTAACGATTTATACCCTGTCGCTCCAACAAATTCACTCATAATATCATCTACTGCATCAGTTTCTGCCTCATTTCGGTAATTCCTATATAAGCTTCTATAGAATGCGGTAGACAAAAATAACCTTGTAAATAAATATCCTGTAAAAAAGCCAATAATACCCATTCCGGCAATTAAGCCTATGACAAGAGGCTTTGGAGCCAAGGAATCTTTTGCAATTGAACTGGTCAATTGTTTTAAGTACTTTGTCAATTGTATTAATTCTACAATTCCGACTCCTATCAAAATTTTCGTTAACCAATCCGAAATCTCCTCCAAATTCGTATTGACATTCGGTAATCTGATGTCAAACTCAGAATCTTCATTTTCCTTGTCCAATGCTGCTTTCGTTTTTGGAATACCAAATAAAAATCCAATTAGACAGCCTATTAATAGTGCACCAAAACCAATAGATAATAAAATTGCAAAGCTCGTGGCAAATGAATCTTGCCCTAAAGAATACAAGTAGCAGGAAATAATTATAAAAAACAGCGGAACCAGTAAAAACCTTAATATTCTTGATTGATCCTTTGCAGAATCATCTTCTGGTTTGTCATTTTTGAGATATTGGAATCCGAACCAAACAAGAGCCGAAATTATTATAATTGTAACACTCGGTATAATATAATTAGCCATAATTATTAATAATTAATATAAGCTTATTTTAATTATTATTCCAAGAAAAACTTTCTTTAGAAAGAAAATCTAGTTTATACTATGACCTTTATGAATATTTCTATCATCTCTGCCCTTATATAATCCCCTACTCCCACTCCACACTAACAATCTCTCCACTATCCTTACCATCATCAGACACCGCTTTAATGGCATACTCATACTGCCTGTACACCGATACTCTTTTATTTGTAAACTGGCGGGGATGTTGTTGGGTAAAGTTTGGAGGGTATTTAAGGGACCGCCATTTGCGGCACGGTAGAGGCGGATGACGTAGTCGCCTTCGACAGGATAGGCCCAGGTGAGCTGGATTGGCTTGTTTTCAGCGTCTGGTGAAGGGGTGATCTGGGCCACTTTGGTTTGCCGGAGAAGAGTCTATCTCCACGAGGGTAAGCGGAGATGTCAGAAATCAGGTCAGATTCATATATGTCTGCGTTGTTTACTCTCTTAGCGTATTTTTCTGTAAGTTTTTGAAGTAAATGATTTTAATCCTGTTGGTAAGTAGTTCGGGTCAAAATACTCCTGCCCAACGTGATCTCATCAGCGTACTCTAATTCGCCTCCTATAGGAACGCCGCGTGCTATAGTGCTGATTTTTAAGTCAAACTCTTTAAGTTTTTTGGTAAGATAAAAGGCGGTGGTATCACCTTCCATAGTAGCGCTTAGTGCAAAGATAACCTCCTTTATTTCATTATCAGGGCTTTGTAAACGTCTGATCAATAGTTCAATATTCAATTCATCAGGTCCTATGCCATTGAGCGGAGAAATTACACCTCCAAGAACATGATATAAGCCTTGATACTGTGCGGTATTTTCAATGGCCAGTACATCTCTGGTATCTTCAACAATGCATAGCAAACCCCGGTCTCTCCTAACGGAGCTGCATATTCTACAAACCGTATCATCCGAAATATTCTGACATTGCTGGCAGTATTTGATTTCCTTCCTTAGCTGATCTAAGGCGGAAGTAAGCGCAAAAGTGGTAGTATCCCTTTCCTTCAACAAATGTAGTACGAGCCTAAGGGCTGTTTTCTTGCCGATTCCAGGTAAGCGGGCAATCTCATTTACTGCATTTTCTACCAGTTTTGAAGGGTATTCCATAAGCATCAAAGATAATTAACGGCCTGTTGTATGCCTTACTAACACTATGGATTTTACAGCTATGGAAAGTGGAGAAAATTGATGTCTTGGTATTCCGGCCGGGAATAATGTACTAAGTGCCAATTCCAGTGAGAGGATGTGATTACAAAACGCGAGCATCAATTCCCGCATCGCAGATGGCCTCCTGCATAGGTTTTAGCACCCTAAACTCGCCCTTCTTTACAGAACACTTACCTTTATAGTGAACGATCATAGCACATTGCTCGGCTTGCTCAGCGGTATGCTTACATACTTTCATTAACGTGTTGATCACATGATAGAAGGTATTTACGTCATCATTAAAAACAGTTAAGTCTTTAACATCAGTTACATCCACTTCTTCCAGCAGTTCAACCAGTTCCTCCTCCAGATATCCCATTGATGTACGTGCGGTCTCAATCATTCCTCAAAAGTAAAAAAAAATAATAAACTTAGCGGCCATGAGCACTTCCTTCGTTGTGACCGTCATCGGTGGTTACTTTATACTTCTGATTTTAATTTCACTGCTAACTTCCAGGAAAACGGACTCCAACACCTTTTTCACAGGTAACCGCCAGTCTCAATGGTATCTGGTGGCTTTTGGTATGATTGGAGCGTCATTGTCAGGTGTAACTTTTATTTCCGTACCGGGCTGGGTGGTAGATACACAATTCGGCTACATGCAAGTGGTACTTGGCTATCTGCTTGGTTATTTTGTCATTGGTACAGTACTCATGCCGTTGTATTACCGGCTTAAGCTGGTGTCAATTTATGGGTATCTGGAAGATCGATTTGGTTTTTGGTCATATAAGACCGGCGCCTTTTATTTTCTAATTTCAAGAGTGATACAAGCCGCTTTTCGCCTTTTTCTCGTTGCTGGTGTTCTTCAACTTGCTGTTTTTAATGCCTGGGGTATGCCATTCAGTGTGACCGTGATCACCACAATTATGCTTATTTGGCTCTATACATTCAGAGGAGGGATCAAAACAATCGTATGGACTGATACACTACAAACACTTTTCATGCTAATCGCCATCGGTATTGTTATCTATCTGGTTAGTGAAGATTTAAATCTATCCTTTGGCGGTTTAATCGATACCATCAAAAAAAGTGAATACGCTCAGATGTTCTTTTGGGAATGGCAATCAGGTTCTAATTTCTTTAAACAGTTCTTTTCCGGGGCCTTTATTGCCATTGTAATGACAGGCCTGGACCAGGACATGATGCAGAAAAACCTTACTTGCAAAAATATTGGTGATGCCCAAAAAAATATGTTTTGGTTTTCCATCGTCCTGGTTTTTGTAAACCTATTGTTCCTCGCTATGGGTGCACTGCTATATATATACGCGGGTAAAAATGGCATAAGCCTACCGGATAAAACAGATGATCTGTTTCCATTACTAGCGCTTAATCATTTTCCAACTGTAGCAGGAATAGTATTCCTGTTAGGTATTACTGCAGCAGCCTACAGTAGTGCTGATTCTGCTCTTACTGCTCTCACTACCTCGTTCTGTGTTGATTTTCTAAACTTTCAGCGTGAAGAAACCATTGCTATGCAGAGCAAACAAAGAAACATTAGACTGCTGGTTCATTTAGGATTCTCTGCTATACTTTTTACCGTTATCATG
>JBCDHA010000142.1:0-7968 GCA_038750705.1 Bacteroidota bacterium | reverse complement strand
TTGTCACAATTACATGATGTATACAACATCCTTTTAACTCTGGTATTCATAAGCTGCACTTTTTCCGTCCGGGTTAAATTCCCTAGAGTCCCCTCCTGCTGTTGGGTGACTCTGAATAGAAGAAAAATGTCCGGAATCATGTTCAACTTCCAACGAGGGTTCTAAACATTTCTTACTCCTCAGGTAATGCATTGAAAGTATTTTCAATGTCCTGCCTTCCAATAATGGTCATTATTTCTACTACTTCATCTTTGATTCTGTAATAGATACTGTCCGAACCACAGACGCACCTTCGGTACCCAGGTTTAATAAAATTAACGGCTTCAAATGCATAGGGTCTCTGTGCTATTATGTCGAAATACTTAAAAAATGAGTCAAAATATTTGTCCGCTTGGTCAATTCCGAAACGTGATATTCCAAAGTGATGAATTCTTATTAAGTCCTCCTTGGCTGTGTTACTCAACCTGTAGTTAGCCATTAAATAAAGACTTTGATTTAGCTAAGATCTGCTCCTTGCTGTCAGTAGTAAATCCGCTATTTTCAGCCTTTTCAAGTTTCATTCTAACTAAGTCAATCTGTTGTTGCTGTTGTCTGGCTTGCCTAACCAGATCATTCACAAGTTCACTTTTGCTTGAATACTCTTTGCTGTTCACTTGAGATTTCAACCATTTATCATTTGGTTCTGTGAAAGAGATGCTTTGTCTGGCCATAATCATTTGCCTTGGTGTAATAACGCACCAAGATAAAGTTAGTTCAGACAATAACAAAACTGATGTCAGTAAGATCATTCTATTAGAGTTAAAAAATAGGCACTGGCATACTCGCCAATTTCTGCACCCAGACGATGCTCCTCATCGGAATCGTATTTAAAGTGAATACCTGGGCAAATCACCCTTTCCTAGCGTATTAGCCAGCACGGTCATGGCTGCGGTGCTGGCCGTGCTGTGGTTGAAGGGATAGGATGAAAGAGCATAAGCATGCTTATGCAGGTTGTTCCATTCAGGCCACGTCCGATATCGGTTAAAACCGTTCCACTTTCGGAAGTCTGGTTAGAAAACAACGGCTCCCAGTACTCAAATTCGAACTTAATAATTGGCCAGGAACTTGTAATACAGATCGCTATGCAGCTACGCCTACTTCTGAGGTTCATCTCAAAGAACCCAGAAATCTACTTCCTTAAGGTTCTCACACTTTCAGTGGCCATGGCGTCACTGATCTTAGTAAGTGTGTTTTCTATACATGAATTCGGCTATGATCGATTTCATCATAACTATGATCGGATCTTCCGATTCATTGAAAAAAGTGAAACCGAAACCTATGGCCGGAATAAGTACGCTACCCAAATTCCTGAACAAATTTATTCGCAACTCGACACAAATTCCAAAAGTGTTATTGCGAGAGTAAAGGTATTAAACGAGCTACGGGTCATAACCCGGAACAGTACTCACCATAACCAGCAAATGCATGTAGCCGGCCCTGAAATCATTGACATCTTCAGCTTTAATCCGCTGCACGGTACCTTGGACGACTTCAGAGAAAACCCGTTGTCGATTCTGTTATCCACAAAGCTCGCGGAACAGTACTTTGGAGCGACAGACGTGAACGGTAAACAAATATCGCTATTCACATTCGGCGATACGGTCACGTTGACCGTTTCAGCCATTTACGAGTCCTTTCCATCCAACTCCCACCAGAATTTTGGAGCATTTATCCACCTGAATGAAAAAACACTTAAAACCCTGGGATTCGATTTTGCTTTGACCGAGGTATATGGCCTTAGAGCTGATGGAAGAAACATTTCTCCAACTGTGACGGATGGAAAAAGCTACAGCGAACAATTTATCTCCGACATCTATTTCGGTCCGCGGATGGCCGGAGAAGATGTATGGCATGGCGACCTATACAGTGTGATCATTCTAATAAGTATTACCAGTCTCATTCTGTTCCTAGCCCTTACCAGTTTCATTAACCTCACAAGCCTTGCGCTACCCCATCGTGTGAAGGAATTGGCCATAAAAAAATTAGCCGGACATACACGGCTACGGTTAATATTGAGTTTTGCGGGGGAGTCGCTGTTTACCGCGCTGATCTCCATGGTTATTGGATCAGGGATCCTGTGGCTTTGCCGGGAACACATTGAGGGCATTCAAGCGATCGACCTACCTCATTTGATAGTAGAGCACCAGAATACATTAGTTCTTATCCTGATTATCTTTTCCTTGTTGTTGGCCTTATCACCTCTCTTTATGGCTGGTAAGTTTATAAGAGCCAATGCCATACGACTGCTAAGCTCTGAAGCCATCACTTTTCCAAGATTCAAGAAAGTGATTATAATAGTGCAATTGGGGGTAAGCATTTTATTAATTGTTTCCGCCATTGTCATCAACAGGCAAGTGACCTATTCATTAGTAAAAGAACCCGGCCGCAATAACTACCAGGTGGTTTACATCAACTATCCGGATGACATGACCAATGAACAGCTTACCGCTCTTCGAGCTGGGTGGAAGAAATCCAGACCCAATATCGTCAATGTAATGGCTGTCTCACAATTGCCCAATCAGATAGGGAGTCGTGATCTCAGCACGGGTGTTTACTCCATTTCGGTTGACTCTGAGTTCAATAATTTCTTTGACCTTGAAATAGTCGATGGTGGCTGGTTTGGACCTAACGATGGTGATTCGATGTTAGTTGTAAATGAAAGCGCCTTTGATAAATTAGTGGGTACTGTACCTATTAGAGGAGTTTACAAAGACATCAGCGGAAAGTTTAACCTTCCTGAAAAGCCTATTCAGATCATAAGAGATGGGCACGTTAAGTATAACTTTTTATGTATCCGTGTTCTAGAAGTCGACATTCTGAAAACCTTGGCTTTTTTGGAAAGGTATTTCGGATCAAATGGGCAAAAGGCGGAGGTCCGGTTTATGGACAAGAAATTTGGTAGCTGGCTGAATTATCAGATCAGGCTCAACTCATTTACTAACCTGCTTACTCTTATAGCCGGTATACTCTCCTGCTGCGCTATCTACGGATTAAGCATCAGCGTAGTCAGAGATAAACTCAAACAAATCGCTATTCGCAAGATTTGCGGTGCCGACCTTGTGCATATTATCTATCTATTAGTGAAAGAGTTTACTAGTAATCTTTTGATTGCCGTGCTCATATTTGCCCCGATTATCTATATCCTTCTTAAGGAACTACTGCGGGCGTTCGTCTACTCTACCGAACTAAATTGGCTAGACCCTATCTATCCACTAGCCTATTGTGGGGTTGTTATTGCTGTGTTGTGCAGCTGGCAGGCACTGACTTTAAATCGCGCTGATCTGTCAGGAGCTTTGAAAGAGTAGAAACTACGAGGTAGAATACTTCCGAATTAATCGTTTGTAATTTTCAATATTTAATATGCCTATCAAAGCAATTATAAAAAGAGCTCCTACAGCCATATGTTTTAAATCATAACTGAAAGTAACACGCTCGAATAGCAAACTGAATATCATAACTAGCCCTAAGACCAATGCTCCAATGAAAAACTTTAATGAAAGCATTAGCTTGACTGATACCTCCTTTTTATAATCATTAGCCGCTTTTATTTTCGACATCAGTTGATTTTCGAAATCATCATTAGGCATCTTTCTGGAGCCCCTGATCACCACAGTTTTGATAAAGTCATCTTTGAATTCCTTTTCCATGATATTATTAATTTTTGCGCCTGCTAGTTTCTAAGGAGCTGCGAAGGCCCTTCCTCCCTCTATGAAGTAATACCTTTACATTAGATAAGGTCCAGCCGGTGATTTCTGCCACTTCTTTCAAACTGTTCTCTTCTAAATAGAATAGGTTTAGGACAAGACTTTCTTTAGGCGGCAATAATTTTAGTGCCTCGTTTATTTGCTTCGTCCTGTAGTCTTCACCCAACTCTGTAATTTCATATGATACGCTTTGTATTTCTTCGGAATCAAGCGTCAGGTGTTGCTTCTTAATTCTTTTCAATCGCTGAAATGATTCGTTCACCACAATGCGGTAAAACCAAGATTTAAACCGGGCTGTTCTTTTAAAAGATGACAGTCCATTGAATGCCTTCATAAAAGCATCTTGTACGACTTCCTCCGCGTAGTGATCATCTTTTACAATAGAAACAGCTAGATTAAATGCCATGTCATTGTAGGTTTTTATAAAGTACCGAAACGACTCCGTATCACCAGATAGCACACTGTCGATGTAGCTATCATCCATCCTGGCGCTTCTTGCTTTTACTCACAAAATGATTGATCAGCAAAGACACTCCCAAACAAAAACCAATTATGAAAGTGATTAAGAATCCTTTGAACAGCTCTTTGTCATTCTCCAGCCAAAGGATCAGAAATGCAATTGCCAGAAAGGAAAAGCTCAGCCCGGTGGTAACTACGCCTAGCTTTAGCCATGGAAATACGAATTCAAATTTGTTGCGCTTCTGAATATTAAAAATCTCCTCCAGATTCTCACCTTTTTCTATAAGCATCATACGCTCCTTGTTTCTTGCCTGCTGATAGAAATGCCAGGCCAAAAAAAGGGCAGTAATGAATGCCACCGATATTACACAAAAAACAATTGTCTCTACCATAATCTATTTTTTAGGATATACATGACTGCCTGGATCAAGTGGACAAGCCTACTTGATCTTTTTTGCTACCATTTCTCCGTCAGGGGTAACCATTGATAATCCTATCAGGTGACCTCTGGCATCCACGTTAAAGTGAATTTTTATACTGTTATCAATAGCAATAAACTTGTGCTTTGCACAAGCCTTAATCTCCACTTTCTCACCCTGGGAGTCGCCATATAATTTACCCCCCTCACTTACCATTGATAAGATAAAATCAGGTGAGAACTGATAATCTCCTTCATAAAAGTCTAATGCCTTATCAGGCAGAGCTATGAAATTAGGTTCCGCGTTCATGGAGGTCTTCTCTGTCATATGATCATAGCTCATAACCCGAGATAGCTTCCATTCATCGTTATCTAACATCCACAAGTGCATGAATCTGGCCGAAGTACTACCAAAACTATGAATACCGGTCTGCATAGCTCCATACAATTCGCCCCTATCATACATGGGAAATACGTCCAGGCTACTTTCATCCAACACTCTTGTAATAACATTTTTTCCAGAACGGCATAGGTCATCTTCTATCTCCTTAATAAAATCCTCCTTCGACCCGGTCACTCCGTCCTTATCGTGGTAGAATTCAAAATTCTCATAGGTCAGCTTTTCCACTTCCTCAATATTGCATTGGTTAAAACCAACTGAAAACATCTGCTTATCCTTTCCCTTAAGTGTTTGAAACAATATTGACTCCCTTGGTACCTGAGCATTTAAGATATTCACTGACACCACCAGCAAACCCAATAAATTCAGTACACCCTTTCTTGACATGTTTAACATAATCTCTGTTGTTAATCTTTAAAATGAATTTTTATTTCCCATAGGATAATCAGGTTGGTCAAAAGGTTACAAAACCTCGGAGAATATTTCGCCCAGCTCAGAATAAACAGCTACTTTGGCTGACAATTAAAGGCCAATCATGGACATTACTATTTCAAATTCAAGCAAGCCGGGGATAACGGAAGTCATTGCTTTATATAAGGCGTTGAAATGGAGCGCAGCCGAGAAACCGGAACTATTATACAAAGCACTAATGAACTCACATTCTTTGGTTACTGCGAGAGGTAATGGAGAACTAGTTGGCATTGGGAATGCCATCTCAGATGGCCACCTGGTAGTTTACTATCCTCATTTACTGGTGCACCCTGACTATCAAGGCAAGGGCATTGGCCAAATGATTATGGAAGAAATGTTTAAGATCTATGAAGGGTTTCATATGCAAATGCTAACGGCTGATGGTAAAGCGATAGATTTCTATTCAAAAATGGGTTTTCAAACGGCCGGTAATACAGTGCCGATGTGGATTTATGATGGCAACGAACATTAAACCTAAAACCAATCTGCGAACCGACTTCTGGCCGTGTGGCAGCCTTCAATTTCGGGATATTGCCGCGCGTACAGGCCATTGTCCCATCGCGTCCCTACCCCTGAAGGGGTGATCCAACGCTTGTATCGTCCTAAAATATACCTACTCAGTTACTCGTTAGAGAACCCTGAGGTTTTGAATTAATCCATGACCCAGAGAGAGAAAATAAATTATAAAAGAAGCTGTAACTTAAACACATGATAGCAAGAATCTGGCACGGAAGGGTCCATGAAAAAGACTACGAAAGGTATACCGAATTTCTAAAAGAAGTAGCTATTCCTGATTATCAGACGACCTCCGGGTTTCAAAAACTCACCTTCTTAAGAAGGCTGGCAGGTGGTATTGGCCATTTTACACTGATCACCTATTGGAGTGATATTGATGTAATCAAGAACTTCGCCGGTGAAGATTATGAAAAAGCCAAGTACTATCCGCAAGACGATGACTTTCTTCTGGAATTTGAAGAAAAGGTAGTACATCATGAGGTGTTTGCAGAATAGTGCTTGAGCGCTGGCTTATGCTATAATGATCTTCTTTCAATTAAAGGTTAAAGTCAGACTTTTCGTACTTAATGTATCCGTCATCAGTAGGCTGTTGTTTTTTTAAAAGCCAATATTTTTTTGCGTCTTTAAGACTTTTGCCGGGGTTATCTTCAATAAAATCGCGGGTGTATTGTGCGTACATATTGTTATCAGCAATATTTCTTTTGAACATAGGATCATCTTTGCGGCGTTCAAGTTCCAGCCACTTTTCTACCGCATCTCCTAAAGTTTTTCCGGTGTTTGACTTTACCCAGTCCATAAAATCGCTGTGACAGTAAAATTTATTTCCGATTTGGCCTTTTATAAAATTTCTAAAGTTGGGTCCGAAAGAAACATTGTCTGTGATCTTGGTTTCTAATGTAAGTTGTGACTTTGCCCAATTGAATTTTGAGGTAGGTTTAATCTTTTTTGGCAAGGACTGGGTTTCGCCGTTATTATCTAACGCGTACATAATCCTATCCCGTAAATCAAATTTTCTGCCGTTTACAGGTAACCCGGCGTTCTTGCAAATCTTCACCAATTCCTCTTTGGTCCAATACCACCGGTTAAATTCCGCTCCTGAAGTTATATCTTCTAAATCGGGTCTTTGCATGGTCTCCTGCTTTTAATGATCCTGTCTGAAACGAGTAACCCAAAAGCTTTGAATTGGTTCAAATACCTGGTAACGTTAACCTATGGCAGTGAGCTTCAGCAGATACATAAAGCTGACTGAATTGAAATAGAATCATTCACCGTACCCGTTTTATATCAATTTTAAGCTTACCTGGCAGATGGCTTACCGCAGTAACAGTTAAACCGGTTTACTTGGCTTTTTGGCTAATTCAGACTCGAGGAAGTCTATTTTCTCTAGCAGTTCAGTTCGTAGCCGCTCCTGCTCTTCCTGGGTAGCCTGCAGTTCCTCCATACTCTGCCGCATCTCTTCCTCCTGCGATCTCATCTCTTCGGTGTTTTCTTGGCTTTGCTCTAATAATTGCTTGGTATGCACAGCCGTTTTCGTGTTAATGACAGCCGAAGCAATAATTTCACCTACCTTCTCCAGAAATTCAATCACATGGTCTTCATAATCATGAAAAGAAGCCAATTCCAGTATACCCTGAATATTATCATTCACCTTTACGGGAACAAGAAGTAGATTTTCCGGTAACGCATGCCCCAACCCGGAGGTTATGGAAAGGTAATGCTGTGGTACATCGCTAAGCCGGGTGGTGAGTCCTTCCAAATACACCTGACCTACCATACCTACACCAATGTCCACCCGTCTTTCCAGAAATTTCTTTCGATCGTAGGCATAAGCGCTTACAAGCTCCAGAAATCTATCGTCTGCATTATCTTCATTTAACAAGAACAGGGCACCCTGTAAAGACTTAGTGTAGGTTACTACCCCTGAAATGATCTTTTCACTGAGACCCTTTAGCCCGGATTGA
>JBCDHA010000141.1:0-7990 GCA_038750705.1 Bacteroidota bacterium | reverse complement strand
CAAAGTTTTACGTTTAACTCAGCATCCGTACTGATCAATTATGACGCAAACACGTATTCCGGTGATGTATATTTCGCTATTGACGGCACCGTTGAAGTAAAAAAGAAAAAGGATACCTATACACTTTCTTATGATCTGCTTCTAGAAAATGGCAAAGTAGTTACAGGCAACTACAAGGGATCCCTGAAAGCCTGGAATTAGAAATATGGATATTCTAATTATGTAAGGTTGAACGGTTCCGACCTAAATATATCTCCATAACCTTATGACCAAAAAGGCTTAACTCCCCCCGCAGCCTGGATCAACAATAGTTTACTATATACTGCGGTTAAGTGATAAATAAACTAAGGCACTTTAGTTTCTTCATACGATAACTACAGATCGTACCTTTTTTCGATTTAACGCAAAGAATTATGATATTAATGAAAAATGAGGGATTCTAAACTGTTAAGTTACTTGGTATTAACAACGCACGAATATTACATCGTAAAGAAAGTCTACAACTTTATTTTCAGAAAGCCAGAGTATCTCAAGATGGCACTGACCCCTGCGGCCTACCCCATCAGTTGTGAATTAAAAAGTTAAAATCCTTCCAGCAAAAATTACTTGAAATGCTCCCTTACTTTTCAATTTTTAGTTGTAAATGATATGATCTTCCAGCGGACTCTAAAAATAAGTGATAATAGCCGTTTGGCAACATAGTAATATCTACCGGTTCAATAAGATTATAATTTTCCAAGTACACCCTGCTCTTACCAGTTTTATCCAGTATACGAATAATTCCCTGATTATTGGCTGACTTAATATCTGTATCATCCAGGTTTATTGATAAATAACTTGCGCCAGGGTTGGGATACACGGTAATAAAAAGTTCACACGGAGGATTAGGTAATACTCCGCAGTCATCTCCACCTCCACCTGAGGTAACATTGATTGTGGCACTGGCTGTTCTGCTACCACAGGCATTATTAACTGTAGCTATGAAGTTGGTAGTGCCATTGGAGCGGCCTTCTACTACCGCATTAGTATTGTTCGAAGAAAGAATAACCGCACTTGAGCCGGATCTTGACCATGAAACATTACCTGTGTAACCAGATAAAGAAGTTGTCCTTATTGTTTTTGCCTGACCAATTGTGATCGAAGCAGAAGAGGGGTTTAACGCACCGATCTCTGGGTCACCCAACCAGATATTTCTTCTTTTAGCATTAGTAGTACCGCAATCATCTATAAATCGTACTTCTACCCAGGCGTTGCCATTTCCGTTTTTAGATACTCTGTAAGCAGAGGTGCCCTGGCCTGAAACCTGATTGAGGTTACTACTCCTGCTCCAAATGTAACCCACATCGGCAGGCAAACCCGTGACAGAAAAAGTTCCTGCCGTACAGACAGTAGAAGGTCCTGAAATATTTACATTCGGCGAAAAATCGCAACTAGATGCACAACTATAAAAACCACCCCCATTCTCCAGTTCATCCATTAGCCAGCGGCCATTTTGTAACGTAAATTGCGTATGGAGCTCATTGGTGATGGGATTAGAGAAAAAATTGTCAAAAGGAATATCTTTTGGGGCGGTGGGAGGAACTGAGGGGCTAATGACCCTGAAAAGATCCCCGGTTTGTATGGTAGCATCACCTTCACCCATATCCAAAGCGCTGTAAGTGGGTACAAAACCAAAGCGTGGCTCGTTAAGTTGAACTTCGGGCGGCAAAGTAGCTATATTTACCCCTAACTCCTCAATATCATATACACCACCACTCCCGTTATCCAAAGGTAGCATGCTTGAGTTGGAATTAAATTCCTTTTCAAAAAGCGTAGTACGCACCGTAATAGCAAATAAAATCTTTTTCTTAGTATATAGCCTGGAATAGTATACGCGTTGTGACGATTGATCCGGTAAAGCACGTACGTCCATTACAAAGCGGATGTCTGTATCCGTAGTGAAAATACCACTCAAAAAACCGGCCTGCGGATAATTTGTAAATATGGCCAACGGCATCAAAAGATTAACCCAATACGGTACGTCAATAGTAGCATTGGCTGAAGCAATTGTAGCCCCTGCACTGTAACCCTGGTCCGCCCCACACTCGGAACCGTTAGCTATGGCAACATTACGGGTCTGTTGAGGGTAACCCATGGCCTGTAGCTCATTCATAAAATTAACATGCTCAGAGTTATCATAACCCAATGTACTGCCTAAACCCGACACCTGGTAGCTCAACATTTGTCGGGCCGCAGGGGATTGCTGAAGTTCAATAGCACTTCCTAATTCAGGGACTATATCCGCAACAGAGAGCACCTGTACTTGTATTAAGCTGAGCAGTCCGACACTAAGGCCCTGAACCGATAGGTGCCTTACCATAGCCTGTACACCTACGGGTACGTTAGCACCCTGGTGTGGGGAGTCGTGGCTCACATAGAGCCTCGTGTCGTGGTTTTGCCCATTAAGCTCCATATCTCGCAAAGCATAACGGGCCACCAGCCCGCCCATACTCATACCTAACACCACGTTGGGTGTGGTACCCACTTTATTATCATTGACCCAGTCGATAATGGTTTGCAGCAGATAGGAATTGCGCTCAATGTATGTGGTACCGTCATCAAAATCTACAAACACCAGGTCATACCCGGCAGTTTCCAGGGCATCGCTGAGGGTTTCACCATTAAAGTCTATATCCACATCAATTAAAAAACTACCGATATCATCCGGATCATTAATTAAATCATCGTAATCAAAATTATTATCAGGGTTATCTGGTGAAATAATCCGCCAGGCATCAAAGCCTTCCACTACGATCAGGGGTTTGTCCAGTACATTACCCACATCTGCTGTTTCTATCGTTACCGTAGCCGAAGCCGCTTCTCCCGCAAATGGGCGCGTGGCCGTAAAGGACAATTCTACCGCATTGTTACCGGTGAAGCGGCAGCTCGGGCACGCCCGTGCCACACCCCTTACTTCTACCTGGCTACGGCTTTCGTAACTGGTGCCATCGGTATAGCTAACCCTGAAGTGCAGTGTTTTTATACCATTGGCGTTATAGGTAACGTAGTTGTCCTGATCCATTAACACATTCCGGTAGCCCTGACCGTCCCCGAAATCAGCCTGGATCTGGCTAATGGTTTTACCGGTATTCGTGTAAAAATGGCCGGCGTAAAACCTAAAGGCATGGTCTGCCCCTTCCAGCACATCGCGTTTGGGGGTGACGGCAAACGTTTCTTTGATCTCAAAGGGGCTTTGAGTACGCCCGGCCACATCGTAGATCTGGTCATTAGCGATGTACACCAGGTTTTGGCTCATGGCGTCGGCCCGGTACTTCTCGTATTTATAATGCAAGCTAATCAGTGGTACACTATTCGTATTGCCGATTGCCGTACTTCGGATATCTTCAATCAGCGTCTTGGGAGCAGTCATTGAGGCCGGCGCCCGGAACTGCATGGAATACAAAGTAGTGTACAGGTTTTCCCAATGATCGTAATCAATAAAGTTCGAATCGCTGGGTACCCCATTATACGCTTCTATATTGATAAAGCGCAGACCGTAGTCCAGTAGAAGCCGGGTAGTGGAGGCGGCGCGATCAACATGCTGAAATACTCGGTTGATCTCTGTACTGAAGTTATCTGACACTTCCATACCATCCGTAGTGTAGCTGATCACCAATTTGGGGTGCAAACCGGTATTGGTATGGTCCGTGCCTATGTAGTTTCGGGCCCGGTATCGTACTTCGGTCTCCAAACGCATTTTTACACCGTAGTTTGAGGCGGGGTTCGCTACCCAGTCTTGTACCAGGCCTTGTATGTCAATGGTTAAGTTTTCCGTAGTAGAGGTGCTTGGCCCTACCCATACCCTATCGCTGGTAGTGCTGGGAGGTTGGTTGTTCCAAGTTACGGTAGAGCTATTCCAATTTTGAGTGATTTTTTCTAAGTAGACTGCATTAGAACCGCTAAGCTGGCTGTTACCATTCCAGGCATTAGAAGCCGTTACATTCGGATCGCTGTAGAAGTACAACGTTGCCGACTGTATAGTGGCATTAGCCGGAATTTCGCTCAAATCAAACTTCAGCAATGTACGCCTGTAGTCCGGGCTACCCGATTGGGTCCAGGCGGAAGCCATCAGGCGCGGATAGGTAGAGTAATTGGTATTGGGCACGTGTTCATGTCCGGGCTTGGTACTATTGAAGACCAATACATCAGTCCATTTGGAGCCTGTGGTGATAGTAACCGTTTGCTGAGAGTATGATAAATTACTTAACAGCAGTATTAGTATGTTAAGGTGGATAGTTTTCATTTGGTTGGTAGTTTTTGGCTAGTGGGATTTCTTTTTTTCTTAAATGAGCCGAGTTTTTGAATAATGGCTAAAGGTGTGCTCATGGGATATAGTTAAGGTCAAAACGGCCATTGGTGACGCGGATAGTGTCGCAGCCATTTAAAGCTGTAGTAAATTCGAAAGTGCCAGAAACAATATAGGGTTGTACCAGTGTAAATTTAGACACCGTTATATTACCGGAGATAGCATTTTCATAGTCATAAAAACAGACAGTGTTAGTTGAGTTGACAAATCGAACACTACCATTTTCTACAACTTTTGTTATGGTGTAGATTGTATTTTCAGAAATCAATTCATCAATTCTAAGGCCGATTCCTTCATCTCTATTACTTTCTTCAATATTCGCTCCTATCTGTAAAAAGCCTCCCTGATATATTGCACTAGCATCTATGGAAGTCTCGGTTACCCAAGCTTCACCATTTACGAGACACCCGAAGGTGTTTTTACCCTCCTGGGTGGCAGGAGGTAGCTGGTCTATAGGTTGTTGTGAATTCGGTTCATCGTCGCTACAACCGGCAGATGTAAATAAGGCGAATGCAATGGCCACTGTAAGCAGGTTTACTATTAATTTTCTCATCTTACAGTCATTTTTAAAAATCCAACTCTTCATCTTCTTTCGAAAATTTGTAATCCGGGTGATCCTCCAGGTACTTGGCTTTCTGCCTTTGTCTTTCTGTCCTTAGCTTAAGGTATTTTTGATATTGTGCTTTTTCTAGTATCTGACTGAGGCGTGTACGGGTTTGACTGTTCATGGCCTTAAATGATTGGCCTTTCAAGCTGTCTTTTTCAGCATAGCGCTTTTCAAACATGGTTTGTAACGCTTTTTTTTGACTGGCGGTAAGTGCCAGTTCACTGTCCAGGCGATCCATTAAAAACTGTATCCGTTCAGTGTTAGTGGTAGCCAGGCTATCCTGGGCGTAGCCCGATGAGAAAGACAAGCAAAGAATAAGACAACTTAGTATGATTTTCATGACTTTCTGGTAGATTTGATAATTTATAGATAAAATAACTAAACGATTAATTATAGAAAAATGATAATTGTCAGGTTTCCACAATTATTATATAAAATACTCATATTTATTTAAATAATTTAGCGATTTAGAATCTCGCTTAAATCAAACTTCAGTAATGTACGCATAAGGTCGGGGCTACCTGATTGGGTCCAGGCGGAAGCCACCATGCGCGGATAGGTAGAGCAATTGGTATTAGGCACATGTTCGTGTCCTGGCTTAGTGCTATTGAAGACCAAGTACGTTTAGAGGGATAATTTTCATTTTGGGAAGTGGTTTTTAAGGGCTAGTACAGTTCTTTTTATAAACGGATCCTTTACTAATGGTCGAGGTTGAACTTCATGGGATATAGTTAAGGTCAAAGCGGCCATCGGTTACTCGGATAGTGTCGCAGCCATTTAAAGCTGTAGTAAATTCGAAAGTGCCAGAAACTATATATGGACGTTCTATGGTGAATTTAGAAATGGTAATTGCTCCAGATAAAGCATTCTCGTATTCATAAAAACAAATTATATCATTACTAGAATCGATAAAATCAGCACTTGCGTTTTCTACAACACTTGTAACAATGTAGGAGGTATTAGATAAAATTTGTTCATCTATTCTAAGTCCAATACTTTGCCCTCTCTCTCTTCAATTCCTGCCCCAATTTGAAGAAATCCGCCTTGATAAACAGCGCGTGCGTTGACGCTAGTTTGGGTAACCCATACTTCCTCATTTACAAGGCATCCGAAGGTGTTCCTGCCTTCCTGGGTGGCAGGTGGTAGTTGGTCAATTGGCTCTTGTGAATTCGGTTCATCATCACTACAACCGGCAGAGGTAAACAAGGCTAATACAATGCCCACAGTAAGCAGGTTTACTATTGATTTTCTCATCTTACAGTCATTTTTAAAAATCCAACTCTTCATCTTCTTTAGAGAATTTATACTCCGGGTGATCTTCCAGGTACTTTTCTTTCTGCCTTTGCCTCTCTGTCCTTAGCTTAAGGTATTTTTGATATTGTTCTTTATCTAGTATCTGCCTGAGGCGTGTACGAGCTTGACTGTTCATGGCCTTAAATGATTGGCCTTTCAACCTGTCTTTTTCAGCATAGCGCTTTTCAAACATGGTTTGTAACGCTTTTTTTTGACTGGCGGTAAGTGCCAGTTCACTGTCCAGGCGATCCATTAAAAACTGTATCCGTTCAGTGTTAGTGGTAGCCAGGCTGTCCTGAGCATAGCCTGATGAAAAAGAAAAGAAAAGAACAAAGGAAATCAATATGATTTTCATGACTTTATGGTAGACGTGATGACTTATAGATAAAATAACTAAACGATTAATTATATACTCATATTTATTTGGATAATTTTTTAAGCTCGAATCTCACCCAATCGAACTAAGCCTTGTGCGCCGGTAATCCAGGCTACCCGATTGGGTCCAGGCCGAAGCCATCAAGCGCGGATAGGTAGAGTAATTGGTATTGGGTAAATGTTCGTGCCCTGGCTTAGTGCTATTGAAGACCAAGTACGTTTAGAGGGATAATTTTCATTTTGGGAGGTTTTTAAGGGCTAGTACAGTTCTTTTTATAAACGGATCCTTTATTAATTGTCGAGGTTGGACTTCATAGGATATAGTTAAGGTCAAAGCGGCCAACCGTCACTCTCACAGTATCTTGGCAGTCAGAAGAAACCGCCTCAAATTCAAAATTGCCGGCTATGATAAATTCATCGAAATCCAAAAAAGAGATAATAAGTTCTCCAGATTGCGGGTCGTAGGTTTCGTAATTACAATTCGTTATTTGATTTCTAAAAAAAGCAATACTTGTTAAGTCGATATTCAGATCATACTTTTTTAATTCTATGTTGCCTCCAAGCCAAAAACTAATGTTCTGATCTCGTCCCCCCCTTCAAGTTCAGCGCCTATGTTCAAGAATTGATCTTGATATACTGCGGTGGCATAAATGGACGTCTTGGTTACCCAAGCCTCTCCATTAACCAAACACCCAAAGGTGTTCCTGCCTTCCCGGGTCGCGGGTGGCAATTGATCAATCGGCTCTTGTGAACCCGGTTCATCATCACTACAACCGGCCGCTGCGAATAAGGTCATAAGTACAGCCATAGCCATTAGGCTTAATGATAGATGTCTCATTTTTTATCCCATTTCCTTTCTATTGCTTTAGGCTATTCACCGTGAGTTACCAGCTATTAGTTTTTAATCTGTAGGTCATGTTATATTAAACTACTACCGGCTACAAGCCGGTAGATTTGTTTCCGACTATAAGTCGGCTTAAGGGTGGCTTATTTCAAAATCACCGTCTTCATTTTCTAAATCTTGATTTTGTATGTATTCTATAATAACCTCATCAGTTACATTACCCGAACTTGCTACAAAATAGCCACGACCCCACAGATGACGACCCCAAAACTGCCGGGAAAGACTCTTGAACTCTGACATAAGTTTCCTAGAGCTTTTACCTTTTAATAGCTGAACCAACTTACTAACACTAATATGTGGGGGGTACCGATACAAACATATGAATATGATCCCTGGAAATATGACCTTTTAGTATCTCTACATCATTCGACTTACAAATCTCCCGGATCAATTCGCGTGTACGACTCGCCACTTCCCCACTCATCACTTTTTTTCGGTACTTTGTAATCCAAACTATATGAAACTT
>JBCDHA010000140.1:0-8009 GCA_038750705.1 Bacteroidota bacterium | reverse complement strand
TGATAATCTTTCACCACGCCTACGATTCTTATGGGCTTCTCTATGTGACCAATTTCAATTTCACTTCCTATGGGGTCAGTTATCAGAAAATGTCGTACGAAAGATTCATTTACAAGAATACCCTGACTGTTATCCCACGTATAGGCTGTCGAAGGAGACTCGGTAGTTATATCAATGGCTAAAGTTTTCAAATAATCTTTATCCATAGCTACTAAATTCACTAATTCGTGAGGTATATCGGCACCTTTGAGTTTAACACGCCAGGAGTTTAGCCCTTCAAATGGAATATCAGAGCTCAATGAAACGGACTTAATCAAGCTCGATTGATTTAATTTATTTTTAAGCGCCTCTCCATTACCTTTCGTTGATTTATTCTTCAATCGCAATACAATAATATCATCCAAGGACACGCCTAGGTCTTTTGATTTTATGAAATTCAACTGTTGAAAAATGACAAGAGCCCCAATGATCAATATGATCGTAATTGAAAACTGTAAAACAATCAGAACCTGACGCAGCTTTCTTGCGATGAAAGAGTCTCCCTGAGAGTGACCTTTCAGAACCTTAACCGGCTGAAATGACGAGAGGAATAATGCCGGAATGACGCCTGCTGCCACACCGATAGACACGACCGTGAGTAATAACACCGGAGTTAGCGCCAGCACCTCGGTTAATAAGATTTGTTTCCCGGTAAAGTGGTTGAAAAAGGGAAGAAGAACCAGAACCAGCACCAGGCTAGCAAAGAAGGCAATAAGAGTGGTAAAAATCGATTCGCCAAGAAACTGTCGAATAAGTGCGTTCTTTTTAATTCCCAGTACCTTTTTTACACCAACTTCTTTTGACCGCCAGGATGAGCGTGCGGTAGTAAGATTAATAAAATTGAAGCAAGCTATTAGCAAAATTAAAAAACCCACTGCTGCCAGGATTCTGATCAGCTGTATATCTCCATTTTGCTCTATCTCACTTGACAGCTGAGAATAAAGATGAATATCTTCAATAGGTTGTGAATAAAAGCGAACACCAAAGTCTGCCAGCACGGACGGACCGTTCAGCTTTGCTTGCTCCATTAGCGCCTTGTCAAACTCGGATGGCCGTACTTCTTCATTTAATAGCGCATAGGTGTAAAGCCAAATATTGCCCCAGTGCTCAAACATAGACTCTGAATAGAAAGACTTTGTTGACTCAAGAGATAAGAGGTAGTCAAAATGAAGATGGGCATTATCCGGTAATGGCTCTACTAAACCTACAACCAGGTACTCACGATCATCAATATTCAGAGTTTTACCGAGCGGGCTTTCCTGTTCAAAAATTCTGGAAGCCGCTTCTTGCGTCAATACCGCTTCAAATGGATTCTTTAACGCACTTTCCGAGCTCCCTTGAATAAAGGTTATTCCAAAAATTTGAAAAAAATGATTATCTGTAAAATGCACCTTGCTCTCAGTCAGTTTTTTATCTCCAAAACTTACTTTCGCCTCCACTCGATTGGATAGTTGAGTCAATTGGCTTACCTGAGAGATATTTTCGCGCGCTAGTAGCCCCAACTTGTAATTGATGGCTGCTGATGCCGATTTTTGCCCTCCTTCTCCATGCTCCCGTACAATTCTCACAATTCTATCGCCATACGGATAGAAATTGTCGTAATCCAATTCCTCAGAAATAAACAGATAGATCATCAAACACGCTGTAAGGCCCAAGGCAAGGCCTGAAATATTTATAAAAGCGAAAATTTTACGTTTGAGTAAATTGCGTAAGGCTATTTTTAAGAACATGGCTAAGCAAGGTTGGTATACCTTATTCGACTAAAATTTTCATACGAGGTTGCATCTAAATGCCTATTCATTTTTGAAATGCGCAATACTGCCTCAGAAAAGAGGGGTTTAATGTTCTTATGATATCCAATTAAGGAGATTTAGCTTCTTTGGACTGTCGGCTTTCTATTACATCCGCTTTCTACAAAAAATCAACCAGGTTGGGTACTTGATTTTTTCTGCAGGATCTACCCATTCACCCGCCCAGTTAAACCCGCGATCCGTAATCTCCGAAAAGGTAATCTTATAAAACCCATCCATTCCATTGGGCGCCTTTTGAGGCCGGTACAAAATTATTTCGTTTTCTTGCATACCGCCTGACCAAACCCCTGGTGAAGGGCTTGCCACCGTACTGAAATACGTAACATACCACTTCGCACTATCCGCATTATATTGCCTTATACTTGAGGAATGCTTTTCATCCGCCTTTAGCGTTTCATCCTGAACAGCGGTACCATTCATAAAGTACCTGAACTTCCATGTCATGTCTACAGAATCCGTGCTCCAGGTACCATCGGCATTTCGTGAAACCGACTTGCAGCCACTCTCGCCGATCAGCAAAGCGTAATCCGCCGTTTGAGGAGGAGCTTCCGGGTTTAACCTGCCAAAAGGGAACTTATCACTCGGCTCGTATTCAAACCGCTGACCTACAGCTGGTGACACGATAACAAGTGCAAACAAAAGAAGGGTAGATATTTTCATGTAAGTGATATTTTTAAATACTGGTATCCGGCTAATTCTTTTGAACAAGAAAAAAGTGCCTTTAAAGCGTCCGGAATTTTTAAAAAAGCTTATTCCTCCCCACTTGCCAACATCCATTGTAAGTCATATTTATCGCGAAGCATACCAAATTTATCGTCCAGAGGAAAAAGTACTTTGCCTTCTTTAGACAGTTCTTCGAATACATTTCTTCTATCAGACTTATTATCAAAAGAAACGAACATTGATATGTTGCTCCCAACAATTACCGGATGATCGGGCAGGTCATCAGAAGCTTTAAAGCGAACCTTATTAGAGATAAATTCCGAGTTGAATATTCTGTTCTTATGCTCGCTTTGCACCTCAACCGGAGAATCTGCAAATGTGGTCATGAAAGAAATTTTTCCTTCAAAGACAGAGGCGTAATATGCTAAAGCCTGCTTACATGTTCCCGGAAATACAATATAGGGTATCATCATTTGATCCAAGAGTTTGTTTTTTCATGAATATAGATTTACTGTCCGTAAAAAAAGAGATTTTCGGTCAGGTGTTGCAGGGAACGGGTTGTGTTTAGCTGGGAATGCCAGGTTCCACAGCCAAATGTTTCTTGATCTCTGCTACCCGGCTTTGGGCAACCGATAGCCTGGTACTATCAATGAGCCGCACCTCCGGAGTTTGTGAAAAGAAGAATCTATCTACTTCGCCAAGATTAACTATGTACTTCCTGTGAATTCGAATGAACTTATCTTGCGGGAGAATTTTCTCCATTGATTTCATAGAACTCCTGAGTATATACGAGGCGTTGTCCTCCGTATGCAGTCGAACACAATAATCTTCCGCCTCCACCCACTGAATGGATTCTACCGGAACAACCTTGGCCTGTGAACCTATCTTAATTTGAATGAATTTTGACTCATCGTCATACGACCGATTTTTTAGGTCGTCATAGAGTTTTTGCTGTTCTGCCTGAAGTGCACTAAGCTTACCTATGGTGAACTGATGGGCCTGAATGTTATTCTGTAGACTTATCAAAACGACTACACCAATATTGGCAATCATATAAATAGGCCCTTTTTGAAAAAAGAAGAATTGCAACGTCTCGATAAAGTCAACCATCTGAAATTTCCACCCTCCTATAACCAATTCCACTGCGGTTATGATAATGATACTGAATAAAAGACTCGTACTAATGATTACAGCATACCTAATAAATATACCGGGAGTTAACCGGACCGGCATGACTGATCTTTTATGTATGTATGCGGCCATAGGTAAAGTACAAACAAGCCAAATAGCCCATCTTCTCAGGTGTAGCAGCATTAGGCCTACCACTGAAACCTCTTCATCTGATAGTTTAAAACGTACAATGTAGTAGTGCTGCTGGAAAGCTTCAAAAATAATTATACTAAGCACCACTGTCAGCAAGATAAAAAACGGACGAAGGTTAGTGAAGGACTGCATGGTTCAGCTAAAACTGCACTTACTTTTTTACATCAGGAATTTACGAAGATTATGGTCTAGTTGTTTGCAGCAAAGCAAGCATATTTTGCAGTGATAAAGATCATATCTAAACCTAACATAAAAGCTAATCCTGCTGAGAACCGATGGCTACATTGTGGGATTAAATTTGGAATTGTATGAGCATACATATTGGTGCCAGGGAAGGTGAAATAGCTGAAACCGTACTATTGAGTGGTGACCCGCTGCGAGCCAAACTTATTGCAGAAACTCTTTTAGAAGAAAGCTTCTGTTATTCCGATGTTAGGAACATGCTTGGTTTTACCGGAACGTATAATGGTCAAAATGTATCCGTTCAAGGTACTGGAATGGGGCAAGCATCGCTCGCCATTTATCTTCACGAGCTCATTTACAGCTATGGTGTGAAAACTGCGATCCGCGTGGGCACATGTGGCGCTGTACAAAGACGTATTGGACTTGGTGAAGTGGTCATTGCTCAGGGCGCTTGCACCGATGCCAGCTTCAATAAGATCAACTTTGAAGGCATGGATTATGCACCTCTTCCTGATTTCCCATTGCTCAGGGGCGCGGTAGAGTTAAGCCAGCAACACGGTATTTCTGCTTACGTTGGGAATGTATTCAGCACGGACCTTTTTTATCAGGAAGGCGACCCTGCACGTTGGCAGGTATGGGCTGATCATGGCATTTTATGTGCCGATATGGAGACATCTATGCTATATACGATGGCCGCCAAAGCCAATGTTTCAGCCTTAAGTATTCTAACGGTAAGCGACAATATAATAACCGGTGACTTCAGCACAACAGACCAACGAGAGCATGGGTTTACTAAAATGGCCAGGTTGGCACTATCGCTAGTCACCGGCTTTTGAAAAAATGCTTTCCACATTCAAAATACAGATACCTTTTTTCTCATGCGCCACCAATTAAACCCGGTCATTGAAATTTATTCCCTTTTGCTTTTTCGTTGACCAAAGCACATAAATGGCAGTTGAAAAAACAGCTCAAATCAAAAAGGTCTTTCTAAAAGGAAAAATACGGCAGAAAAGGTTTTAGCCTTTTCTAAAGGCAAGAAAAGAGATTAACCCTATTCCAAAAAAAACGGACCCCATGCCACCTAATAAAACAATCACAAACCATCGGTCCATAAATGTATTTACTAAAGTATCATAAGGATCCACAGGATTAACAAACATCTCCACCTGTTCCCCCAGATGATAGCTGGGCGGATCCGAAGAGGTGCTTGAATAATAATAAAGCGTATCTCCTTCAAAAACATATTCGAAGGTAGGTTGATAGGGGTCATCCACTACAGTGGCGGTAACCGCTATACCATTATTCGCCAGCTCCTGGTTACTAATAAATACAAGCGCGACAGCAACCAGAAAAATAAGACCAATAAAAGCAAAGATGCCTCCCACCAGCTTACCAGCATTTCTACCAACCTTCTTGGCCATTCTCATGCCGGTTTTAATGTATTCATGCTCAGCGATGTCCCGATCTATGAGATCAACCAGTTCTTTTGATTCTTTGAGCCCAAGCCCGAAATTATCACTTACGTACTTGATAGCCTCAATTTTTCGGCCTACTATAAGAAGCGACCTAACATGGTTTTTTTGTTCGTCTGATACAGCCATAAAACAAGATAGTGATTTAAGCCTAAATATTAAATTCCGACTTGAAAGACCGGCCAATCGGAATGAAGTTCTCACCTACCTGTACGTCCTCGTAGTTATACGATCGGATATGATCTTTATTCACAATGTACGACTTATGTACCCTTATAAAATTTGAAGGTAAAGTGTCCAGCATTTGCTTCATACTTAAATAGCTGATTATACTTTGATCGTGTAGTACTACCTTAACATAGTTACCGAGACCTTCTATGAATAAGATATCGCCTGCCTGAACTCGAAAAGTTCTCTTTTCGGCCTTTATTTCTACAGAAGCCTCCTTCTCCAAATCAAGAACCCCGAGTAGCTGCTGATTTTTGTCCTGTTCCTCATACCAAAACATAACGATCTTAATTGCTGATACGAAAACCACGGTTGAATTTATAAGTATGACAGACCGCATGACCATAGAAAAGCTGAATAATCCGGGAGTAGCGAGCTCAAAAACCCCTTCATAAAAGAAATGCGTAAACAACCGCTGTAAAAGCCCACCGAACAGTAACAATATCAAATAGCTCGCAAAAAAGGCTGCAATCCTTCTGTTCTGCAGAAATCTCGGAATGAGTGTATATATGGTAAAGTAAACGGCAAGCATCCGCACAGGAAGCAAAACAAATTCCAGGAAGTAAGAGGCGTAATAGTCGCCGTTTACAGCCCAGATAAATCCGAAAGCCACATAATAGACCAACCAAAAAGTAAAATGTGTGGCTACTCTGGACCCCAATAAGTAGTGTTTTTTCATGCTCATCTAAAATACGAAATCTAAAGTCATTGAGCCGGTGCTTTTTACATCGTACGAGTTGTCGTTGAAATAATAACGTGTTGTTTGACCAATAAGAGCCGTTTATTCACAATAAAAAGATGATACGAAAATTAACCGTTCTTTTAATACTGATTCTTTCATACACCGCTTCTGCACAGGAGCTTAAACGGAGAGCACACATTGGTGTATCGTTTTCCGGCCCAAACGGAAATGAAGCCGGTGCTGTAGTCAGACATATAGAAAGCGGTTCGTCCTTAGCTAAAGCCGGCCTCACGGTAAAAGATAAAGTAATTAGATTGAACCAAGAGTTAGTCAATGAGCCCAACCGCTGGAGTGATATTCTATACGATCTTAGAGCCGGTGATGTAGTAAATCTGGAAGTACTGCGCGGAAGTGATTTGATCACGATATCGGCTACTTTAGCGCCTTTACCAAGGGAATCTTACCCGAACACTGAGGTGACATACGCTGAGGTTATGTCAGCTTTTGGAGATCGAATTCGAACCATTACTACACTTCCTAAAAACAGCCGGTCAAAACTTCCGGCACTATTTGTAGTTGGAGGGTTAAGCTGCAGTTCGATAGAAGTATACCCAGGACGTAGAGAAAGTGGATGGACAAAGGTTTTAAGAGACATCTCAACAAAATCAGGAATGGTTGTGATGCGGGTGGAAAAACCAGGCGTGGGCGACAGTAACGGTCACTGCGGAGAAAGTGATTTTCATAGGGATATCTCTGCATTCGAAGCAGCATACCAGAGCCTGAAAAAATCGAAACATGTTGATTCGACAAACATTATTATTTACGGATCAAGTATGGGTAGTGCGCTTGCTCCACACCTGGCAAATAAACTTGGTGCGGCGGGGGTCATCTCAGACGGAACTTTTGTGAAAACCTGGTTTGAACACATGTTGGAAATTGAACGCAGAATACGGTTGTTTGAAGGTGACAGTCCTGTGGAGGTGGCCAGAAAAATGAATGAGGGGTACATTCCTCTGTACTACGGCATGTTAATCCGAAAGAAGTCATACGAAGAAGTTATTAAAGAGCAACCCCGGCTAGCACAATACAATTATCACTCTCCAAAGCACATGTACGGCAGACCGGTTTCTTACTACCACCAAGTGCAGGATTTCAACTTTGCCAAAGGCTGGGAGGAACTGAAAGTACCGGTACGCATTATTCGTGGTGTGAACGATTGGATCATGTCTGCTGACGACAATGATATGATCATTGACATATTGGAGTCTAATGGGCACAAAGATCATGAGCTCTATCTCTACCAAGGTCTTGACCACTGGAATATGATCCATGAAAAGGCCATTGACTCTTACATGGGAAAAGAGGGGCGTTGGGAGGATAAGATCAGTCAGATTATTATAGATTTCGCCGAGGAGCTCGCCAATAAATAGGAGGTCAACCAATTTTCAAGGATGCCCTAAATAATAGTTAGTCAAAAACATGATCGGCATAGTCCGACCACCACTTTTCTATGTCTACTTTAGGTTTTCGGCAGATATACAACGGAATGCCATTCTCCTCATCAATGGCATATTTATGATGGATTATTTTTACCAATGCTACCTCCTC
>JBCDHA010000139.1:0-8054 GCA_038750705.1 Bacteroidota bacterium | reverse complement strand
GACAGGTGTTAAAAAGCAACTATTCTTTTGGGCTTTGCATCTGGGTCATCGATTTGAATTAGATAAAAAGCAAGGATGGTGGTACGATACACAGATGAAAATTGCCAACAAGCTGATATTTAGCAAGTGGCGAGAGGCTCTGGGGGGAAACATAGAGTTTGTAGTTTCTGGTGGAGCCGCACTCCAACCTCGCCTCGCCACTATTTTCTGGGCTGCCGGCATTCGGATATTGGAAGCTTATGGTCTCACAGAAACTTCACCTGGTGTAGGTTTTTCACGAGATGATTGCATTAAAATTGGCACGGTAGGCCCGATGCTGGATAAGGTACAGGTAAAGATCGCCGATGATGGCGAAATTTTGGTAAAAGGACCTAACGTTATGATAGGTTATTACAAAAATGATAAAGCCACAAATGAGGTACTTACTAAAGACGGGTGGTTTCATACCGGTGATATTGGAGAGATCGTGGATAATACCTTTCTAAAAATCACAGACCGCAAAAAAGAAATGTTTAAAACCTCCGGGGGAAAATACATTGCTCCGCAGCTGATAGAAAACTCTTTGAAAGAGTCCATGCTCATTGAACAAGTAATGGTTATTGGTGAAAGCCGGAGATTTCCTGCGGCACTTGTTGTGCCTTCTTTCGAATCGCTTCGCGATTGGTGCGCTCTACATTCTATTCAGTATACCTCGGATCAGGAAATTATCGAGAACGAAAAAGTAATTTTGAAGTTTCAGTCGGAGATTGATCGCTGTAATCGCGATTACGCACAATATAATAAAGTGAAAAAGTTCAAACTGCTTCCGGAACCCTGGACTATAGAGGCCGGTGAACTTACAGCTAAGCTCAGTATGAAACGCAGGATTATTCTCGAAAAAAATTCAGGTGCAGTTGAGGAAATATATGCCGAAGAATGATTATCGGAATTGGCGGTTGCAGTAGATCCGGGAAATCTACCATAGCTGCTGCTTTAGCGGATGAACTTCAAAACTCTACAATATTATCTCTGGATGACTACGCTTTTCCGGAAAAAAACCTTCCAATAGTTCATAATCGCCGCGATTGGGAAATACCTGAAGCCTATAACTTCGACCGGTTAATGGCAGAGATAGAAAAAATAAAAATCGATTATTCAGTAGTTATTGTTGAAGGTATTTTAGTGTTCTACGATGTGCGAATCGCACGTATGTTCCACAAGCGAATTTTAATGCAAATTGATAAAAATACTTTCCTGGTTCGAAGAAGACAGGAAGTACGGTGGGGCAGTGAACCGGATTGGTTCATAGAATATGTTTGGAGTAGCTTTTTAAAGTATGGTTTGCCCAAAGATCTTGGCGGTTATCAATTAGTGGATGGCAAAACACAGATTGATATGAACAGACTCCTATCAGAGTTTAGCGAAAGTAGTTAGTGCTATGTCGGATAACTTCGAGAATATACTTAATAATGTTAAACGATATGTTGACCTGGATACGGCTGACGAAGATCAATTCATAGCTATAATTCGCACTTCCCGTGTAAAAAGACGACAGTTCATTGTACAACCGAGATTTGTATGTAAAGACCAAACCTATATAGTAAAGGGTGCAGTGCGCTCTTATTTTGTTACAGACCGAGGAGTAGATCATACCATTCAATTTGCCATAGAAGATTGGTTTATAAGTGACTTCAATAGTTACATATCGCAGACACCTGCATCATTGTACGTAGAGGCGCTTGAAGATTCCCTGATTCAGCAAATTACCTATGATGATGTAGAAAAATTGTGCTTGTCCAACTCAAAATTTGAGCGATATTTTAGACTGGTGTCACAGAAAGCCTTTGCTTTTTCTCAAAAAAGGATCCTGTCTAACCTTAACAAGACCGCGGAAGAAAGGTACATAGAGTTTCAAAAAAATTACCCGTCAATAGTTCAAAGAGTACCTCAATACGCTTTGGCTTCTTATCTTGGTATGTCACCGGAATTTTTGAGTAAGATAAGGAAGCGCCTGGCGTCAGAATCCTGAACCCGTTCAAGCGTATTTCCTAAACCAGTTTATTTTTAATCGAACCTCATAAGCGATGTCTCAAAACAAATAGTTCAGACGAATTTTTCTACTTTGACCTGTGTACGCTAACGTGAAGGGCTCAATGCATTATTTTTTAGCACAACTTGCTTCCAAATAAATACTTGGATTGGCAGACTTATTTATGAGCCAATTATCTTGATTTTTATCCCGATAAATGAATCCGTGGAACGGTGAAGGAGTAGCAATCGGGATTGCTAAGGCAGGTTTATCGCCACTGAACTTAGTTTCAACTATCTGCGCGGTAACACCAAATTTACCTCCCTCTAGTATAATATTATGTCTCAATAGATCCGTAGTTACCCACCCAACATAGTTATTAGTGACTTCAAAAAAAATATCATCTTTATTTAACAACACCGCGGGAACTCCTTGATCATCCAGTTGATAGATATTAATCCTAAACTTTACCTTGTCGAAATGATTGGAAGAAAAAAACACATTGTAGTTCATAATGGAGCAATATTTTTTCGAAGTAAATGTCACACCAAATTCCTTACTCAAGCCATCATCTATAGAATCTCGCACACTGTAAATGTTTGAATGCGTTAGCGCCCCTTTTTCATTTTTACCAAGTATTTTTTTATTAGTTGCAGTTGATTTTATTACAACTTCATTAAGTTCATATATCTTGGCGTGTAAGGCTATTGCCTTTTCATGATAGGAAAGAAGTTGATTTAATGAAAGTGTTAAGGACTCATATCCGATACAGGAGATAACAAACTTATCAGCGGCTGTTATTCTTTTTAGATCCATGGTAAAATCTACGACTCCTCTAACGTCAGCATTAGACCCAAATGGTTTACCTAAAACACCCAAATTGGCGTACGGTATTCCTTCGGACTTCACAGTATCTTTTACCATGAACTTCAACCTTTTTATTTGTGATAAACAGATATTAGTCAATAAGATCATTGTCACTACACCGCCTACTGCTTTCTTCATTTTCTTTTTATTTCAGACAAATTCAAACAATCTTTTGTTAAACATGTCATGAGGCATAATATCTTTCGAGAGAAAGATACTCATCAAGTTTGTTTTTGCTGAGCACCTAGCGTCAGAATCTTGAACCAGTTCAAGCGTATTTCCTAAACCAGTTCATTTTCAATCTTACTTACAGTCTTCACTTTTGTAGCCAATATTACTAACTCAATTACAATGAAAAACATCACACGAAACACACTTGAAAAGCTAACAAGTATTATACTCGGTCTGCTCATGATTATTTTTGGCGCAAACAAGTTTTTGAATTTCATAGCCGTAGAACCGCCCGCTAATGCTACGGCACAAGCCTTTTTAGGAAACATGTTTTCATCATACCTGTTTGCTGCGGTTGCCGTGGCCGAGCTGTTGGGTGGCATATTTCTGTTTTTTCCAAGAACACGATTTTTAGGGTTCTTAGTACTTCTTCCAGTAATATTCAATATTGTAGCTTTTCATTTAGTTCATGATTTTGTGGGAAATGGCATCTGGCTTTTGCCTACAGCTATCTTTTTTGTTCTGACATATAGCCTTAAAGAAAAATTAACATTGATAATTAAGTAAAATGGAAAAGGAAATTTGGCTCATTACCGGAGTCTCAAGCGGCTTAGGAAAAGCAATGGCAGAGGCGGCGATTAAAAAGGGTCATTTTGTGATTGCCACATTTAGGAAACAAGTTCAGGTTAATCACTTCAATGAAACGTATAAAAGTGAAGGGAAAGCATTCTTTTTAGATATTTCTGATAGTGATTCGATTTCAGACTTTGCGATTGAGATCAAGACGCAATTTAAAAGAGTGGATGTACTGGTAAACAATGCCGGAATGGGTTTCGTAGGAGCGATTGAAGAAACATCAATGGATGAGGTGAGGAAAGTTTTTGAAACGAATCTTTTTGGTACTTTAAAAATGACACAATCGATTTTACCAATAATGCGAGCTCAGGGAAGTGGGCATATCATCCAGATCTCTTCACATGGAGGGCTAAAAGCATTTGCAGGTTTTGGCATTTACAACGCCAGCAAGTTTGCACTCGAGGGTTTTAGTGAGGCGATGGACCAGGAAGTTGAACCACTCGGTATCAAAACCACTATAATTGAACCGGGCCCTTTTAGAACAAAATTTGCCGGTTCAGGCTTGGGAATGGCCAGGGAACAAATTGATGATTATTCTGAAACTGCCGGAGCTTTCAGAAAAAAGCTGAAAAGTGTGGATGGCATTCAAGAGGGTGATCCTGAACAGGCCGCCATTGCGATTCTTAATGTTGTCAGAAAGGAAAATCCACCTCTGAGGTTGCCATTAGGTAAAACGGCCTTAACTACTATAAGTATGAAAATAGAAAGTGTCAAATCAGATTTGGAAGCGGCAAGAGATATTGCAAACAGCGTCGTATTTAACTGAAACTTAGAAATTCAAGGACCTGTGACGTGGATAAGGTAAATATCTGTTTACATGTTCAATAGTTAGTGTATCAAGGGCACATTAACTCTAAATCAACTACGATGAAAACACGAATTTTGAAATTTCTCACCTTTTCATTTATCATATTGTTTACCATTTCCTGTGGGGATGACGACGGCGAAGAGGTTACTGTTACTCCGGGTTTGGAGGATGTTGAGTTTGCATTTTCAGCAACAGAACCTCCTATAGACATTCAAACTGCACCTCTATTACAATCAAGTGACCCTAACGCCAATCAGGTGGGTATATGGATATCACAGACCGATTTTTTCAGTTCTTTTCTTGAAAACTTTCAGGCACCTCCCGGAGCTACAAAGTCCACAACACCTATTGGGGGAAAATCTTCGAAAAATGGAAGAACCCAGGAGGATGTCATTGTTTACACATATACAACAACGGAGGGAGGAACAAGCATATCGGTAGCGTATCAAATCTCAGAGACTTCAACAAGTTACGTTTTTGAGATTTTTTGGAAATTTGATGCAACTGATTACATAAAATTTATTCACGCCGAGGAATCGAAAGACGAATTACGTAATGGTTTCATGGATATCTTTCCGGTAGATCCAGGCTCCGAAGAAGATGAGGACTTCTTTTTGCGCTACGAATGGAGCGAAAATGCAGCAGGGCTGTTCACTTTTAAGGTTTTTGATGTAGATGATGGCTTCAGATTAACCATTGTCTCAAATCCTGATAATTCCGGGTTTTTGACAGTAGAATTTGATGGTATTCTAAATTATGAGGCAACCTGGAACTCTGCCGGAACAGCGGGCACCTATGCCACCTATGATTTTGACGGAAACTTGATTAGTACGGGTACCTGGGAGATTTAACTTCTTTATTACTCGCGTCCGAGAATAAATTTTTTGATTTGGAACCATTCGCTAAAAACACCCATTAAATTCCCTAAAGGGCAGTTCTTAGTTACTTTTTTAGGGTGGGGTAATTTTGAGCTTTGAAGAAAAATCTTTTCTCGGACGCCTTAGAGACACTTTTTTCTTGTTTAGAAAATTTAGTCGGACACTAGTAGTTCTTTATTAAATAGTAGAGTAAAAAACCGGACGAGAGCCGGTTTTTTTATTTCTGTGATGTAACACAGCTTTACTTATCTACGTCAAAACCATAAAACAACGTCAAAATGCTCAAAAATTACCTAAAAGTCGCGGTTCGCAGTCTGCTTAAGAATAAAACCTTTTCAACGATTAACATTTTCGGGCTTGCGCTTAGCATGTCCGTATGTATTGTTGTCATTATGCTGATTGCTGATCAGGCCAGCTATGATCGCTACAATAGTAAAAGTGACAGGGTCTTTCGAATAAACACCGAACGAGATGATACCAATGACTTCATCAATCTCTTTGCCACATCCCCATTACCTCTTGCAGATAAACTGCTGAATGAATATGCAAGTGTAAAAAATGCAGTAAGAATTAGGCGAGGTTTTGGAAATGGCTGGATCAACATTGAAAATGATGTTAATGTACCTATTGGTGGCTTCTTTGTAGACCCGAGCTTCCTTCAGGTTTTTGAATATGAATTAGAGTATGGAAATCCTGAGGTTGCCTTGAGCGCACCAAATTCGGTGGTTTTGACTAAACAAGCGGCAGAAAAACTTTTTGACATTGAAAATCCTGTGGGTGAATTTATAAAAGTGGGTGAGCTGGGAGAATATCAGGTCACGGGAGTACTAAAACCACTTTCAGGTAAATCCCATATTGTGTTCGAAGCACTTGCTTCGTTGTCAACTGTTACAGCTTTAGAAGCTGACAGCACTTTATCACCTGCTCTAAGTGAGTGGAAAAACAGCACTTCGGGATGGGTATACCTGGAATTGAATGAAAAGGCCAAGCCAGATCAGGTAGAACGAGAGATGAATGAAATTAATAATAAGGTTTATGCTGACATGGAAGATAGAAATTACAGGTTCTATCTTCAAAATATCACGGCCATTACTCCAGGACCGCTTTTAGGAAATCAAATAGGGCCGGGGCTTCCGTATATGTTCGTATACTTCCTGGCAGGGTTGGCGCTAATCATTATGTTATCCGCATGCTTCAATTATACCAACCTCACTATAGCCCGATCCTTGACAAGGGCTAAGGAAATAGGCATAAGGAAAGTATCTGGGGCATTTAAAAGGCAAATTTTTTCACAATTCATTTGGGAGGCTGTGGTCATTTCCATTGTGGCGCTTGTATTTTCTTTTATCTTTTTGATTGGTCTGAAGCCCGCTTTTGAGAATCTTCAATTTGCTTCACTTTTAAATTGGAAGCTGGATTCCACACCAATGGCCTATGTTGCTTGTTTGGTGTTTAGCATTACTATAGGTCTTTCTGCCGGATTATTTCCGGCAATTATGCTTTCATCTTTTAAGCCGATAAGTGTATTGGGAGGATTGTCAAACGTTAAACTTTTTTCCAAAAAAGGTTTAAGAAAAGCGTTGATTGTGGCTCAATTTACTTTATCACTGATCTTTATAATTTCAACTACCCTCGTGTATCAGCAATTGGACTACATGCTTGGCGCGAACTATGGCTTCAACAAGGAAAACATTTTAAATGTACGGTTAAATAACGCTCCATTTGAGTCTTTGAAGACTGAGCTTGCGCAGCATAGTAGTGTTAAGAGTGTGGCCATTAGCTCGCATATTCCAGCTAGCGGCACCACTTACGGAACGGATACCAAATTAGATCTAAGTGATGAGGAAAGTATTGATCTCGCGTATTTTTCGGTTGATGAGGGATACATAGAAAATATGGGCCTTACATTACTGGCCGGAAGGAATTTTGATCCGCAGTTGCGAGACGATGCTGAAAAGTATGTTATTCTAAATAATACAGCCATTGATGAATTCAATCTGGTAAGCCCGAAAGATGTGATCGGGGAGCAAATCTACATTGACGATAGTGTGGCACTTCAGATCATTGGAGTGGTTGCGGATTATAACCATCAAACAATGATGTCAACGATAGCTCCAATGGCGCTGCGCTATTTGCCTGAGAGGTTCAGCATTGTACAAGTGGCTTATGGTTCCGGTAATCGGGACCAGGCGATGGCTGATGTGAAGTCTGCCTGGGAAAAGATAAATCCGGCGTATAAACTGGATGTAAAAGATTTTGATGAAGAACTGAAAAGTTTCTATCAACTCACGTTTGGCGATCTTGTAAGTGTGGTTGGATTCATTGCCTTTATCGCTATTGTAGTTTCATGCCTTGGCTTACTTGGAATGGCTACCTACACCACGGAAACAAGATTAAAAGAAGTTTGTATTCGAAAAGTGCTGGGCGCGCCAAATAACAGAATTGCTATCTTATTGTCCAAGGGCTTTTTGCTCTTACTGATGATAGCGGTATTTCTGGCTGTGCCGTTGAGCTACTTTTTAAATTCCCTATGGCTCGACAATATTGCCTATAGCGTTGAGATTTCGCCGCTTACTGTATTATCGAGCCATAGGGAATTTAAAAAGTAGCTCAACGGCACAGCCAGAAATACCGCTATCATCAGTAAGAGCAAAAAGCCCTTGGACAATAAGATAGCAATTCTGTT
>JBCDHA010000138.1:0-8090 GCA_038750705.1 Bacteroidota bacterium | reverse complement strand
TTGCCCTTGAGCGAAAGAAGCGAAAAGTGAAAAAAGAGGTATGGTAAGGATAATTGATAGTTTCATTATTGATCTGTTTTGAAATGCACTTAATTACGCGCAAATTACAACTATATCGTCGAAGCATTTATTCAAATTCTGATGTAATCATTTAATCATTGAACTTTCAATAAAAGTAGGATCAATATCAGGCGCTATCGCCCACCAGGTGTCAGAATTCTTGATAGATGGTTGGTATTGAAATGCTCAACCCCATCAATGGCAAGGACCAATTTATTCTCATCTATTCAAGAGTCGGGTGTCAATAAAGGTGAGTTGTAAAACCGGAATTAATATCAGGGGAGCAGATGAAAATTGCTTTTAGGGTTTATAATGAGGCACATCTCTTCGGGTGCAGGGCTGTTTGGGCGAGTATCGTGAGAGTTAGGCGTACTTACTGCTGCTGTTGTAGCTCTGCCTGAATACACAAGTAGCAGGGTAAGCAGGTTAGAAAACCGTGGGAGCGGATCCCGAATTTTCAATTTTTAACTTTTGCTGGGACGTGTTTGCGTACCTGGAGGTCTTGATTATGAGCTAGGTATGTATGTATAAATTAGACAATTTGCTCGATGGGCCAGCCTTGGGCGGACAGGGTAAAGCGTGTCATTGAAGCACATTTCACTTCAAGACCGAAAGTGCGTAGCATGCAGGGATTAAAGACGGCCAGGGGCCTGATGTGTTTCAACACCAAGCTAGCAAGAGTGCGCCTCGCACTTAACAGAAAGAATTAATAGCGGAGCTAGCCAACACTTGCAACGGCATCCACGAAGAACTACGTTTAGAAAGACAAAACCAGAAGCACGAATAATACTAGGAGAGGTGTTGTATCAGAATGGTAGCGAAGCAGTCGAGATCAGATTCTAAGCTGCTATAAAGCACTTTGGCATATTCGTCTAGCACTTGTTAGAGAGGGCTAGTATTTCTTCTGTCTCAATGAGTTTGAGTCTACAACTGTTAAAGTTCGTTCGAAAGTTAAGTTGGGGTTGGAAGTTAGTCGGCCAATAATCTTTGCGGTTTCAAGTGGTTCAGTTGGTTGTTGCCTAATGAAAATTACACCGGCCTTCGGTTTGAACCCACGTTTGAAGATGAGTTCACCATAATCACTGTCATATGTTATTATAGTTCGATTCTGTTCAATCGCCACTGACATAACATGTTCGTCTGATATGCCTGGATAATCAACACCTATTGAAGTGATGTGAAATCCTTTCGATTTCAAGTAGTTAACACTGGTAATAGGAACATTTTCGTTCGCAAGAAATTTCAAAGTGAATGCTGGTTAGGCATTGGAATAGAGAAGTCCGTCTTTCATGCAGTCCTGTATGTAAGAGAATACGGCTTGTAAGGATTCATTGGTTAAGCGAGGGTAATTCTCAAGGATTTGCTGTTCAGTCCAACCTTGAGCAAGCAGACCAATTATATGTTCAACGGAAATTCTAGTTCCCTTGACGGTAGGCTTACCTAAAAGGACTTTGTTATCTGATATTACATGATCTCGCCATTCCATAATGTAAAGTTACAAAGATTTAGCAGGAAAGTTGATCTGGTAGAATGCGATCTAATGACGCGCGGTTCCGAAAAAATACGAAGTATTTTTGATTCGGAAGTAGAGCGGCGAGGAGCCGATCCAATTGCTTTTAGGGCTATGTTGACGTCCATTCGGGTACAGTGTGGGGTCGTTTGGGCGAGTATCGTTAGAGTTAGGCGTACTTACTGCCGCTGTTGTAGCTCTGCCTGAATACACAAGTAGCAGGGTAAGCAGGTTAGAAAACCATGGGAGCGGATCCCGAATTTTCAATTTTTACTCCGCAAAATTTACAAAATTTCGAGTCTTGATCAATTTTGCTGTTACAGTGGCTACACAATAGGATGCGTTCCACAACTGGCTTGAACGCAAGGCTCGTTTTGTGAGTGAAGTTCTCTGGAATCTCCTTCAAAAAGCTTGACTCATTTCCTTTTTCAGCGAGTAGGTAGAGTTCATCTTTCGCTCTGGTAATCGCCACGTAAAAAAGTCTTCGCTCTTCTTCCATTAAAACATCGTGATTTGATTCTTTTATTATTTGATAGATGCGATCTTCCATCCAGATATCCGGAAAACCTCCATGTCCTTCAGATAAACCGATTATGAATACCGCATTAGCTTCGAGTCCCTTTGATGCATGAATAGTCTTACCGGAAACGAAAATTCCCTCTTGCCTAAAACGTTCAAAATAGGGACTGTACATCTTACTTCTTCTATAAAGGAATAGAATATCCTCCTTTGAATACCCTTTTTCAGATTGGAGTTTTTTGATCTGGCTGACGGCAAATTCAATATTCTCAGCTTCATTCTTTGCTGCGTAGATGAAAATTTTGCTGCCTGATTTTTTAAGTGATTCAATTTGCTTGTCAACCTTAAACTTATTGTGTTTGATTACTTCGTTACTTGCTCCAACTATGTGCTGGGTGCTCCTATAATTTAATGAAAGTTTGATTGTTTTGGCATTATGAAAATGAGAGGAGAAATTCACAATGTAATCCACATTAGAACCTCGGAATCCATAAATGCTCTGCCAGTCATCTCCCACACAAAAGAGTTGATTTTGATCTGTGAGTAACATTTTGATAAGCTCAACCTGTAAGTTGTTTACGTCCTGAAACTCATCGACTAAAATATATTCGTATTTGTTTCTGAACTTTTCCGCTATTTCAGTATGATTTCGGAAAAGGGAAATGGTTTTCGTAATCATGTCATTAAAGTCTAAATAAGACTTGCTGGTGCAGTATGCTCTATACTGTCCAATAATCGGTAGAGCGAGTTTGTAAAAATCACGGACACGTTCATGTTGGTCTAGTTGAGATTCATCACGTACTGTGCTTATTGATGTGTTTTCAACCTTGATCATGTCAATTACCCTCATTACTTGTCGCAGGTAATCCTTTACTTCTTTATGGTAAGAGTGGAATTCCTCTTCAAATGACAATACAGTGGCATAATGATAATTCGAAGGAAGGCGATTCTTGACGATTCGTTCAAGGATGAGATTGAAGACTGCTGTGTCCTTTGTTTGTTCTTCAAATGTTTTGACAAGAAGTTTATTGGCTTTGTTAAATTGTTGCTCTTTACTACTTGTTGGGTAACTTTTGTTGCTAACATGTTCAATGTAGAGATTGGCCTCAGGAATGAAAAAGTCCGGCCTAAAATCAAAATCCCGAAAGTTCACACTTGGTTCGTAATCAAATTTGATATTATGTCTGTAAAGCCAATCCGCAATGTATTGCTCAGATTTAGATCGAACCCTTGTTCCGTTTAGCGTGGTGAAGTATTTACCATCCTTTGGCAGAGATAGTCTGCGGTCCTTCTCGACATGAATTTTATCTATCATGTAATCGAGAATGTACCTTTTGAATTCTAAAATGTATTCGTTTGATGCACAGTTTTCGATTAAGATTTTGTGGATGACTTCAAAAGCTGTTTCTGTAGCTGAATATTTAGCAAATTCATCGTCTTTTGCTTTTGTATCTCTTATGATTTTGAATTTGTTATCAAATTCGTTTACGCCAAAATTTCTTATGATTCCGTAGCAAAGACTATGAAAAGTCTTAAGGGTTAGGTTGTCAATCCATCGGTGCTTTTTTGTAAAGAGATAGCGTTGGGTAGCCTTCTCTTTTTCTGATCGGTTTTTGTCTGATAGAATTTCAGCATATTCTTCAGTTCCATCCGCAGAAATAATAAGTCTGTCAATCATTTCATTGGCTCCATTCTTAGTGAAGGTTATGGCCAAAATGTTTGAGGGATTCACTCCTTTCTCCTCAATTAGGTAAATGAGTTTTTGCAGTAAGGTTTTCGTTTTACCTGAGCCTGCTCCCGCGAGAATTAAAAGTCTCTTTTCTTCGCTGATTACAGCTTCTCGTTGCTTATCGTTTAGGTTACTAAGGTCTGTTTTAGTGTCCTGCATTCCTTTATTTTCTGTCATTTGGAATTTATGCTATTTTCTTCCCAATCCGCAGAATTTTCACCTCATTCTTTTTATGTATTCAATTAACCAAACTGTGGTGAAGTTATCAAAGCTCCTACTTGGTTGATATGTATTCGCAGTAACTTGTTCTTCGATTTTTTTCTAGTTCAATTGATACAAGGGACAGTTCAAGCATTTGAGAGTTGATCACTGCGGCTCATTTTGAGTCAGAGCCGTCTATTCAATTGGCGTGTTGTTTTTCAGTTTCTTCGCCAACCGAGATCTTCGAATAGCAAGCGTTCGTATTCCTTGTCTCCTTGAACTTTAGAAGTTAGTTCATGAGCATTTTTGGGTAAGTCGTCATCAGGAATCAAACTACCAAGTGCAAGCTTGAAATGATATAGTTCGATCAGATTGTTTGATCTGTTAGCATGTTCTAAAATTGAGGTTTTCAGTTGGTCAGAGTTCACCCCATTCATGTTAAGATGGTAAATCAAAGATGATATCCTAATTCTGTTCTTACTGTTACCTGAGTTAAATCTACTAGTTAGCCAATCTAGAACTGTCGGAGCGCCAAATGCTCTTAGGTATGGAACTAGAAAGGTTCGATTAAAACTAGGATCCCCGAGTTCAATTGAATTCGCTAAAAACACCCAAAGGGCAGTTCTTAATTACTCCCTTTAGGGTCGGGGTAGTTTTCAGCTTTGAGGGAAAAACTTTTCTCGGACGCTTCAAAGGCACTTTTTTCTTGTTCAAAAAATTTAGTCGGACACCAGTAATTTCGTGTTAGGTTTCATTTCTTTAATGTAAAAGATACCATCGTAGAGTTCTGGAAGTTTACCCCTCACATAGTCTGGTCGCCATACTCTCATCCTTCTGTCCACGTTTAACCAAGGATCGGACTCATTTTTAAAATTTAGGAAGGAGTATTGATGACCTGTTTGCTCCAGTTGGTATTCTAAGCTCAGGCTGTCGACCGGTTCAAATGCCTCAGGAACAAACTGAAGTTCATCAGATTCCACATCATAATTTAGAGTAGCATAAGAGCCCTTAGAAGAAGTAAATCCAATTGAGTATAAATCTTGACCTAAGCTATCAAATAAAACTTCGCCCATTGGATACTGTCTTATTTCCGGTTTGTACCCTTCTACTTCTACATCAAATAAGGTATCTGTTTTAACAGTGTGCCCATTTGCAGCCCAAATAATGATTCTTTCATTTTTATATTTCTCCCTATATAGCCACATGAAATTTTTGGCCATCTGGATATCCCACCAGTTATGATCTGCCATGTCTGCTTCCTTATCGATCCAGAAAAACCACGCGTGCTCTGCAAATCCCTTCAAATTATCAAAAGATTGAATCCAAAAAGAAGAAACTCCTTTATCCGTGAGGTTTTGCTTCATACTAGCGATGATTTCAAAAAACCTTTCTTGATCCTTTGGAGGTAATTTGTGATCGTAAAAGTGATCCATTAAATCACTTGTTGTCTGTTTAAACCAGTTTAGATCACCTTGAAGAAAATCAATATTGTGGGCTCTGAGAAGTGAATCTATACCGGGTATAAAATCACGCTTTGCTATTCTGGTAATTTGTTGATTGTCGAAACCTGCTAAAGAAATTGGTGATTCTGAGTTTTGAGAAGACTCAACTCTCTCGAAAAAATCTTGACACATTTCACTTTCCGACCAGAAGATATACAGTTGACCTAAGACCTGTTCATAGCTTATCTTTTTTGCCTTATAATCGTCCCAAGCCTTGTTCACTCCGTAGAATCCAGATTCGAATGCCACCACACTAAATCCCATTTCTTGATAAAGGAATTTCACTAATCGAGATTTAGCTGCATAAGTTGAACCATCTCCATGCTCTTGTTCTCCCAACATAACCACACGTGAACTTCCGATTTTTTCCTTAAGTGGTTCCAGGTCGGAATAATCTTCATCTTCGGGTTCAATAGACCGAATAGGTATGACGTTCTTATCAATCCAGCTTGAATCCTTTTCTAAGGCACAAGAGAATAACAAAAACAGGGTCAGAAATGCTGAAAACTGCTTCATATTTTACACATAACGCATAGATATTGCGCTGTGGCCTCCGAGCTTAATTAATTCCGTTTAAAAGTAGCTTATCTGCCGGTGCATTCAAAGGACCAGATTTGCACTGCGCCAAGAAAATCAAAAGCTCCCACGACATAGGAATTTAGAAAGCACAACAGTTTGCTTGCGGCAGATAAGTGGTATGTTTTGCAGGCTCTTAGCAGATGGCTAAGTAAGGCCATGCGACCATATCGTTCGTGTGTGCCCAGCATGGGCATCTGGTATTGAAGATACCAAATTATTCCAGAGGATGTAAGTCCCTTGTGCGCGGATTCGTAACCCGAAGCAAGGTGGTTTGCCGTGAGGCCTACACTGAAGGAAGCGAGACTGCAAACCCCGGTTCCAACGAACAGGCCTGCCTGCCATAGGGCAGTTCGGCCCGCAGGCAGGAACTGGAGAGGCTGTAGAGGTGGGATGAGATGGCACCTGTGTGCCGTAGCACTCCGGTGCGCAGGCACATCATACTGACGTCCAAAGGGTAGGCAACTGTCAGGTACTTGTATAGTAGATCCAGTGGATATTGGGGGAAGGAATATGCCCTTACCTGGGGAGATCTCGGATGTCACGAGTTAATTTCTGAGAAGTCAGCAGAGGTCATAGTACTCCATGGTGACGAGCCGATCAAAAATCGGAGGACTCAATAGGTAGCGCAGGACCGAACGTATTGTGAAACGAAAATTCGATAGGGAGCCATCGTGTAGCCTTATCTTAAAAGTAGCGGAAAGAGGTTGTTGGTGTAAAGAGCGACAGCCTTATGCTTTACGAACCGCCGTATACGAGACCTGTACGTACGGTGGTGGCTCGTGTGTAGAAGCTTTAGCGCAAGCATGTGAGTGGCGCACCGTGAGCTTAATGACTCACGGCCATCTACTCGACTGTGGGTAGTTTCGCTATTCCCAATAATGATGAGCTACTTTTTCAATTATTTTCTGAGGTGAACTGCCTGTCAGATTCGTCAAAAGAATAATTGTTAGTTCATCATCAGGATAAATAATTAAAGATGCCCGTCCACCACCAATCGGTGCTACAGCAGGATGATTTTCTCGCATAATAACAGGCCATCCATATCCATATCCATTCAAAAATCCACCAAAACCTCCATATTGGCCATCATTTAATGGTACGGCAGTCCACATTTCTTTCCTGCTTTTTGACGTTATAAACATGTCGTTTTTTAAAGCTTTAACCCATTTAGTCAAAGCATTAGTAGTTGCAAATGCACCTGCATCAGCCCAAACAAGTGGGGAAAAATCTTCTGAAATCTCAAATAATCTTTCTCCCTTTTCGTACTGACCGGTTTGTTTATTCTTTTCGTAATAACTGTATGTTGAGCTTTTGTTTTGAATACTTTCAAAAGAACTCCCAAAAATAATTTCTTTGTTTATGCCAATTTTGTCAAATTGGTTCTTTTGCAAAAACTTCAAGTAAGTCATTCCACTTACCTTTTCAATCAGTTTTAAAATCAGCACATAATTTGTTTGGATATAGTCAAAACTTTCTCCTGCTTTAAATCGAATTTTCTCATTTTTAACTTTTTCCCAAGCAATTTTTTCGCCCTTGCCCCCAATAAGTCCGCCATTTTGAATGTCTTCAATATCAGGTAAACCAGAGGTGTGACTTAAAAGTTGCCGAATTGTAATTCCTTTCCACGTATTCGGTAAATCATCTAAATAATCTGAAATTGGGTTTGATAGCTTTATTTTACCATCTTCCACTAATTGCATTACTGCGGTACCGGCAAATATTTTTGAAAGAGAGTTGATTGAAAAAATCGTACTACTGTCAGTAGAAACTGAAAAGGCATAATCAGAGAGTCCAAAAAATTCCGAAAGTACAGTTTGTCCATTTTTGATTACTACTATTCCACATCCCGGAATTTTTTCATTTTTAATTTCTTGTTTTAACTCATTTAAGAATTTTTCTTTTTTTTCTTGAGCTGTTGATACGGATGATACGACTAAAAAAGATAATAAAGCCCAAAAATGTTTATTCATATATTTTGTTTTTTTAATAC
>JBCDHA010000137.1:0-8114 GCA_038750705.1 Bacteroidota bacterium | reverse complement strand
CATTGTTCTGCATTTGGCTTTGGCCCTGCTGATCTGGCGCTTGGTCCTTATGCCTCAGTGTTAGGAGTGTTTCCGGTTAGTGAGTCCAAGGTAGAGTCGGCTTTAAATAACCCGGATTTCAACCTTGCAGGAAGTTTTGATCGAGACTTGCGCGGATTTTATGCCGTAGAGTATTTGATCTATGGAAATGGACAAACGGATGCCGAGCTAGTTGCTGGTTTTGATCAGGATCGAAAAGACTACCTGATCCTGATTACTAATGAATTAAAAACAACTTTTGACAGTATAGTCAATGAATGGAATAATTCTTATTTACAGGAGTTCATTGCAAGTGACGGTACTGCGGCAGGAAGTTCTGTCTCATTGCTCTACAATGAATTTGTAAAGGATTATGAAAACCTTAAAAACTTCAAAGTAGAATTACCTGCCGGATTAACGGCCGGCCAGGAAGGTGCAGATGGTACATTGGTAGAAGCGTTTTACAGCGGCATTAGCCGTGATCTGATCGTTGAACATTTCGAAAATTCAAAAAACATTTACCTGGGCTTATCCAGAGATGGCCAGGAAATTGTTGGTTTTGATGAGTATCTATCATCTGTGACGGGTGGGTCTGAATTGGTAACCACCACTCTGGATGCTATTGAGGAAATTGATGGTGCTATCAGCAATCTGCCGGCGGGGCGTTTGTCTGATCAGGTAGAAGCGTCAGAGCTAACTACTTTAAGAAATTTACTTCAAGATAATACAGCGAACTTCAAAAGTTCCATGAGTTCTCTTTTAGGTATAAACATAACGTTTAACTCGGGGGATGGCGATTAGAAGCTGTCTTTGATTGAAAAACATAATTTCATATCGCAATTTCACAAACTACCTGGGGCAATCTACTTCGATTGCCCCTTTAGTGGTTTTTAGGGTGGTATTCGGGCTTGTAATGTCGTTCAGTACTTTGCGCTATATGTGGATGGGCTGGGTGGATACACAATTGGTTGACCCCATACTTCACTTCAGCTACTACGGTTTTGATTGGGTGGAGCCACTTCCGCGAGTGGGCATGTATAGTGTATTTGGAATTATGCTCATATCATGCCTTGGAATTCTTTTAGGGTGTTTCTACAGAATTACGTCGGTTGTCTTTTTCCTCTGTTTTACCTACGTCGAGCTTATTGATATTACCTATTATCTCAATCACTATTATTTTGTCAGTATCATCGCTTTTTTGATGATATTGGCGCCCGCTCACCGTTGCTTCTCTTTAGATGTTAAGCGCAATCCCAGGTTATTACTAACCACAGTTCCCAGATGGACTGTTGATATTTTTAAGTTCCAAATAGCTATTGTTTATATTTTCGCGGGTTTAGCTAAGATCAATTATGACTGGTTGATACATGCACTGCCTTTATCCATATGGCTTCCGGCAAAAACAAGTGTACCGGTTATCGGACCAATTTTTCAATACAAATTTACAGCCTTCTTTTTCAGCTGGTCAGGGATGTTATTTGATACCTTTATCATTTTCGGGCTGCTTATAAAAAAGACACGCTGGTTAGCTTACATCGCTGTAATTATTTTTCACACATTAACGGGTATCCTGTTTCAAATTGGAGTTTTTCCACTGGTAATGATCTTTGCGGTGACCATTTTCTTCTCAAACGGCTTTCATGAAAAGCTTATCGATTTTGTAAATAGACTATTTTCAAAATCAAATACTTTGACCTGGGGTAATGCTACTACTTCGACAATGCCATTGAAAACAGGTAAGTGGCTAACGGGATTTTTGATATCCCTTTGTCTATTTCAACTACTATTTCCTTGGCGGTATCTCGCTTATCCGGGTAATATTTTCTGGACCGAGGAAGGTTATAGATTCGCCTGGAGAGTAATGTTAATGGAGAAGGCCGGTACAGCCACATTTTATGTTAAAGATGGTGAGCATGGTCGTGAAGGTTCGGTCATCAATCATCAATTTCTAAATGCTCACCAGGAAAAACAGATGGCGATGCAGCCTGATCTGATTCTTCAATTTGCTCATTTTCTGGAAGGTTATTATAGATCCCAGGGCATGGAAGATCCGTATGTCAGGGCCGAGGCATGGGTAACCTTAAATGCCAGGCCTGCCCGACTACTGGTAGATCCAACGGTTGATTTAACCAAAATCAATGACACATGGGCGCCAAAGGATTGGATTACCTCCTACGATACCGATTAGATGAAAAAGCTTATCCTTTTATTTTTCTTTTTTATGACCAGTGTGATCTTGTATGGTCAGGTTTACACTGTATCAGGAAAGGTGCTGGATAAAGAAACATCCACACCGCTGGATGCCACCATTTTTGTTCGGTCTTTAAACTTGAATACCAAAACAGATAGCCTTGGCATCTATAACCTCAAGTTACCCGGGGGTGAGTATACTATTGAGGCTTTTAGTTTTAGCAAAGCTATTTCACGTCAGCTAATAACGGTTAACCGAAATATGGTAGTTAATTTCTCCATGGAGGAACTTTCAGAAAATCTTGAGGAGGTAGAGATTCGTGACCGTCGCGAGACTCCCACAGGAATATCCCGATTAAGGGCCGTTGAAAATTTTGGTATTTACGAAGCTAAGAAGAACGAGTTGATTTTATTGGACGATTTTGCAGCTAACAAGGTAAATAATAATGCCAGGCAGGTATTTGCAAAGGTACCGGGATTAAATATTTGGGAAAGTGATTGTGCCGGACTGCAACTAGATATAGCAGCCCGGGGTTTGGGACCAAGCCGAACGGCAAATTTTAATACAAGGCAAAACGGATACGATATGAGTGCTGACGCCTTAGGCTATCCTGAGAGTTATTACCTCCCCGCTATGCAAGCGGTAGATCGCATAGAGATCGTACGTGGCGCAGCTTCTTTACAGTACGGTACGCAGTTTGGCGGTATGCTAAACTTTAAACTTAAAGAAGCGCCGAATAAACCTTTTGAATTGAATCTTGAACAAGCAATAGGGTCTTTTGGACTCATTAATACTTTTGCAAGTGTAGGTGGTCGTACAGAAAAATTAGATTACTATGGTTATTATCAATACCGAACAGGAGATTGTTGGAGGGACAATTCGTGTTTTGATGCACATACCGCTTTTAGTCGAATAGGTTGGCAGGCAAATGATCGACTTAAACTGGGTATTGAATACTCGCTGCTTTATTATGAAGCACAGCAGCCTGGGGGGTTAACCGATGAACAATTTGAAAGTGGAGATTTAGAACAGTCAGCCCGTAGTCGAAATTGGTTCAAGGTTTCGTGGAATCTGGTAGCCGCCACGGCAGATTATCGTTTTTCTGAAAAGACGCAACTTAATATCAAAAGCTTTGGACTCTTCTCACAACGTGATGCACTTGGCAACCTTCAGCAGATAGGCGTACCCGACAATCCGGACGAAAATCGTACACTGATACGTGATGTTTTTAGAAATTTTGGTACAGAAATACGCCTTTTACATCGCTACAAGCTGTCCAAAATGAACTCGGCATTAGTTGTAGGCGGAAGGTACTACAATGGATTGACAGATAGAAAGCAGGGAGATGCCAATTCAAGTGACCGCCCCGATTTTGAATTTCTAAACCCCGAAGATCCGGAAGAATTTGATTATGACTTCCCAAGTAATAACTACGCTTTTTTCGCTGAAAACCTTCTGGATATCACATCGCGTTTTAGTGTTACCACAGGTTTTAGATTGGAACACATAAAAACGGAAGCCGAGGGAACATGGAAATTGAACCGTTTTGACTTTGCCGGCAATTTGGTTTCATCTACTGAGAATGAAGATGCTTCATCAGAAGTAAGAACATTCCCATTATTTGGTGTTGGATTGAGCTATTACCTAAATGATAATCTTAGCTTATATGGTAACATTTCACAAAATTTCAGGTCGATTACCTTTAGTGACCTGAGAGTAGTTAATCCCAATTTTCAGCTTGATAGCCTTATTACAGATGAGCGCGGTTATAATGCAGACATAGGTATTAGAGGTAAGCTTACACCATGGCTTAATATGGATGTGAGTGCATTTTTGATGCGTTACAATGATCGAATTGGACTTTATGAACTGCCTGGGAGTACCACGTTATTTCGTACTAATATCGGCGATTCGCGCCATATAGGTATCGAATCATTTACCGAATTAGACCTTTGGAAGTTAACGGGAAATACAACCAAGCGTTCCAATGTAGCCATATTTTTAAACCTTGCCTTAACAGATGCCAGTTATGTGAACTCAGATATTACAGCCATACGTAATAGGAGAGTGGAATATGTTCCGGAGGTCATGATCAGAACAGGGATAAATTATAGCTACAAAGAATTTAAGGCCACTTATCAATTCTCTTATTTAGGAGAACAATTCTCTGATGCTACCAATTCAGAGTTTAATCCTAATGCGCTAACAGGCATTATTCCAGCCTACAATGTCATGGATCTTTCACTGGAATATGAGTACAAACGGTATAAGGTGACTGGCGGGGTAAACAACTTAACTAATGAAAAATACTTTACACGCAGAGCCGAAAGCTACCCCGGGCCAGGGATTATACCCGCTACGATAAGAAGTTTTTATTTTTCTCTGGGAGTAAGGCTCTGAAAAAAACGTGATAAAAATCATTTAGAATAGGTCTAAATAATTAGTTTCAATCGTTAAATTTGTATTTAGATTTCGTCTAAATTGTCAAGTTTAATGATTGATGCCCCTTCTGCTCTTCCCGTGTCAAAACTCTATCAAGAGTTTGAGTTTAAAAAGAAGAAAGGTAAGAAGCTGAAGAATAAGTGTTGTAAAAAATACACTAAGAAGAAGGGTAAATATTGTAGCTCATGTCCAACATTATATGCCATGTGTAAAAATGCCGGAAGAGATTTTTAAGACAAAAACCGCCTCAATAGCGCATTTAGAACGATCTGATGCTTTTTTGCTTACTTACGAGCAAGAAAAAATTACATTTAGGCTTTGTGATCTGTATACATTTAGAAAGCGGATTATGAGTCTTGACATTATCCGACTTTTAGAGGTAGACGCCCCTGATTTAGAAATTATTTGCCTGCCGCATTGTGATCGCTGTCTGGTTCTTAACCTTCATGAGATACTACAATTTAGAGAGCTTCTAAACGGAACCTTTGATACCTTGGAGCTTAATTCGTCCATTCAAAAGATTTTACGTAAAAACGTATTTAACTTTTGAACGGTATAATTGGTTAAGCAATAAAAAGGAAGTTAACATGAAGGATGTTCTTAGAAGACAACGCGTCTTAAAAGATGAAATTGTTGATATTTTAAATCGACAAATTAAAATGGAAGCCCACTCCTCTGCGGCGTATTTAGCAATGGCGGCATGGTGTGATATCCGCGGCTACGATAATAGTGCCGAATTCTTCTTCAAACAATCTGAGGAAGAGCGCAAACATCAAATGAAGTTGTTTCATTACCTGTGCGACATGGAATGTCAGGCCATTTCCCCTACCATAGGTGAAAGCGAGCATGACTTTGGATCTTTAAAAGAGGTTTTTGAAAAGTCTTTAGACATTGAGATTGCTGTGAGCGATGCTATCCACGAAATTGTAAACGACTGTAGAAAATATAATGATATTGCCACGGAAGAGTTTATGAAATGGTTTGTGATGGAGCAGATTGAAGAGGAATACGTTGCGAGAAGAGCTTTAGAAATGTTCGAGGTATTGGGAGAAGACAAAATTGCCTTGGGTATGTTTGAAGAACGTATACTCAAGATCAGTTACGAAGCAGGATAATTCAGGAAGGCTTCCCTATCTTGGGAAGCCTTTTTTTATAAATTTTTTATTGTCATTGTGCATTAGTCTCTCTAATTGACATGAGTCGCTGGCTAAAGGCCTCTTATGTTTTTTATTTTCATTTATACTCCTTATTTTGAAGGTTGGTTATGAGGGGCTTATGGACTACTATTGGCACACTGTTATTCATTTTCTTGGGTATATCTTTGGTAAATGCCCAAAGCTTCCTGGATTCTCTCGAAGTTCGGGAGTTTAACCAAGGTCAATATAGAGTTGCTTCTTTTAATTATGCTGGCATTCAGGGGCTCGATAAGAGAATCTACTTTGCCAATGAGTCAGGTATGCTTTGTTATAACGGCAGCAACTGGCAACTCGCTCCTGTAAAAGAATTTAAGTCTGTTTTTTCAATAGCCCAGGCCGATGACTCAACGGTGTACCTTGGCGGCGATTCCGAATTTGGATATATGCGAGAAATCGATGGCGATTTTCAGTATACCTCTCTAACTCCGTTATTGGCCGACACCTTCAAAATAGGTGAAATATGGCAAACGCTAGTTTATGAAGATGCTGTTTATTTCTCAGGCTATTATGGTATTTTCAAATATGACGGTAATCGGATCACCAGAATCAATCTGACTAACGGGCATATATTTTCGGTAGATGGAAAACTGATAGTTTCTGTCATTGAAAAAGGACTGTATGAACTGGTTGATGATCAGCCCATTCTAAGAAATCCTGATGCGGCCATGGCAGATGACATGGCATTTGCATTCATTCCGCAATACGAGGGTGGAGGATATTATATGGTTACTTCGGAAAATGGGTTATTTGAATTCAATGTTCAGACATTTAATGTTAATTACATTGATAACGAGCTATCAGACTTGACTAAAGAAATATGGTCTTACGATGCTACGACTTTTGGAGATAGTTTATACGCCATTTCCACATGGTCCAGCGGACTGGTTATAGCGAATAAGGCACTGGAAATACAGAAAGTCATAAATTCAAAAAAAGGATTAAATACCGATGAGATGCGTGAAGTTTTTGAAGGAGAACGTGGGCATCTATGGGTAGGTACAAATAGTGGTATTTCAGAAATATACTGGCCAGGTTATGAAAGAGAAATTGCTGATGTATCCACTATTTTAACTGCAAAAGAAAAAGATGGACAGAACGGTATTTCATTTGAATTTGCTACTCCGGGATATCATATCTCTGAAATTAAATATACTTTTTACCTTGAGGGTTTAAAGAAAGAGTTTGGTCCGCTGAGAAGAGATTTCATAAAAGAATATCCTAACCTGAATGGAGGTGAGTATACCTTTAGAGTGAAGGCCAAACTACCTGACGGAAATTTCTCTAAAGAGGCTCACTACTCGTTTATTTTACCTACACCTTTTTATCTCGCACCTAAATTCGTTGTATCGATTATCCTGGTTCCTGTTTCTCTCTTTTTTTTATTCTATTATTTGCGCACAAAGCGGTTGAAATTAATGAATGAAAGGCTCGAAGCCATTGTTGCAAGCCGTACTCGGGAATTGATAGCCAAACAAAGGCAGCTTCAGGAGACCAACAACCACCTAAAAGTGATCAATTCAGAGCTGGATAATTTTGTATATCGTTCTTCTCATGATCTGGTGGCGCCGCTTAAGTCACTTCGTGGTCTAATAAGTCTTGCTTCAGTTGATCGAGATGAAAAGAATTTGAATACCTATTTCGAAAAAATGAATTCGAGTGTGGTTAAGCTTGAAGAATTCATTCACAGCATAATGGATTATGTTACAAACAGTAAAGTGGAGTTGAGCTATGACCATACTAAATTTGATGATATGGTTGAAAGCGTTTGTGATGATTTGAGATTCTACGAAGGGGCAGATAAGATAAGACTACTTAAGTCCTATGAATTGGATTTAGAAATTTGCTGTGATATTAAAAGGATCAATATTCTGTTAAGCAACCTGATCACCAACGCAATTAAGTACCATAACTATGATCAGGAAGACCCTTATGTTGAAGTTGGGTTAAAAGAGTTGGAGGGTGAGTACGAGTTTTTAATTCATGACAACGGGTCCGGTATAAGTAAAAAACATCAGAAAAAGATTTTTGATATGTTTTACAGGGCTTCGGAAAATTCCCAAGGTTCGGGATTGGGCCTTTATATCGTTCAGGAAACTCTTAAAACCCTTGGAGGCAGGATAGAGGTGGAGTCAAAAGAAGGAAAAGGTACTACATTTAAAATCTTTATTAGTCGGGTTCCTGATAAAGAAACCGTTTTGGCTTAATATAAGATCACCACATAGGTATACCTATCCATTTTTTGAATGCCCTGAAGCTTAAATTCTGTT
>JBCDHA010000136.1:0-8226 GCA_038750705.1 Bacteroidota bacterium | reverse complement strand
TTCGCGTCTGCGGTGAGCCGTGTACTGGGCGAAATGCAAACCGAAGTAAGGGCGCTTATACAAAAAGAGTGTACAGCCATTCATCCTGCAGTGGAATGGAAGTTCTTAGAGGCTGGCTATGAAATACTCAGAACTAAAAGAAACGGGACAATGGCCACTCTTGATGACATTACTTTTCAGGATGTCCACCCGTTTTATGGTTTATCGGACATACGAAATTCTTCAGTAGAGAGAAGTGACGCTATCCGTGAAGACCTGATGGAAAACCTGCAAGAGGCGAAAAAGGTAGTGTCTGCATTACTGGAATATAAGAAAATGCCCATTCTGGATGAGATGAACTTCAGGTTAGATCAACAAATGAAGAAAATCTCTTCAGGACTAAATTCAGGTGATGAATCAGGCGTACTAGCTTTTTTGAAGGATGATATTCATTCTACGTTCAGGCATTTTAAACACAGTGATGACATGCTCAAACCGCTTATTGATGATTACGAAGACCAATTAGATCCCCAGCTAGGTGTCATTTACAAAAAGAGGCGAAATTTTGAGACCAGCTTAATGGCAATAAACGAATCTATATCCTCTTATTTAGACAAAGTAGAAATCCAGGCTCAGGAAATTTTCCCGCACTATTTTGAGAAATACAAAACCGACGGTGTGGAATACAATTTGTACCTCGGTCAGTCGCTGGTCAAGGATAAAAGCTGGAACCATCTTTATATTCGAAACTTTAGGTTATGGCAGCTTATTGTTATGTGTGAGATAGCGGCGAATACGGAAAGACTGAAAAAAGACCTTCCAAAAAAACTTGATATTACTCAGCTTATACTAGTACATGCCGATCCACTTGCGATTCGTTTTAGAAAAGATGAGAATCATTTCGATGTAGACGGTGCATATAACATCAGGTATGAGATTGTCAAGAAACGTATCGATAAGGCGTATATCAAAAATACAAGTGAGCGTTTGACCCAGCCGGGTAAAATAGCTATAGTCTACACAGGCTCAAGAGAGGCGAACGAATACCAAAAATATATTACCTATCTACAGTCCATTGGCTATTTAAAAGATGCTGTGGAGCATGTTGATTTGGAGGAATTACAAGGGGCTCAGGGTTTAAAGGCAATAAGAATAGAGGTCAATACAAAAGCAAAAGTTAAAGAGTTTGGAAACGAAATGTTAAAAGAAGTAGTAGACACAATTAACGCTTAACTACCTGCCAGCTTCAATACCCAACCCCAAAAAAGATTGGCTTTTTTGTTTTTAGTGTTCAATGGATCTACTCCGTAGACGCGCATACCATGATATATTAATACCAGCGCCCAGATTATCACAAAAGTCAATATCCACCAACGGCTTGAAACATCCCCAAAAGCCGTATGTATGAGAAACGCATTCGCACTCATAAATACCAATACGTGAGCTATGAAATAATTCAGCTGTTTTAACAGTGTTTTAGTCTTTTTATATAAGTCTTTGTCCATCTCTGATTCCAATATAGGCATTAACTTTGTTTATACTCACAAAATCTTAAAGGTTTAAGTAAATTCGAGTCTAATGGCGAAATACAAAAAGAACGTGCGCATGGCGAAATTGTTGGTTTTCTGTTTCACTATGTTCTTTACGGGCTTGGCAGCTGCGCAGAGTGTAGCAGAGCTCGATAGACGAAATGGTTTCAAAGACTTAAAAATGACCAGCCGGATCACTGATTACGAAGGGCTTGAGTTCAAGAGGGAGATAGACAGTGAAATTTTTCCCAAAGTGTATCAATATGTACGAAAAAAGGGATTTTACGATACGATAGGAGGTATCAAAGTTTTTGATCTTGAAGTCAATACCTATGACAGCGCTATTTATGAAATTCGGATAGTAACAGAAAAGAACCCCAACCTGTATAAAGCGCTTAAGAAAAATTTTGGTCAACCGGAATATGATTACCGAGGTGATAAGTACTATTGGAAGACGGATAATCTTAGGCTTTCCTATGATTCTCATTCAAAAACTAAAATTGAGATGGTCTATTTTTCTTACCTCATGACAGCTAAACTGAAAGAAGACAAACAGCAGGTTGTAGAAGATATTGCTGACGATTTTTAGAGTTTGGAAAATAGACACATATGTAATACATTTGTACTACAAAATACAGCCATGTTAAACGTTAGGCTCAGTAAAGAAATGGAGGAAAAGCTCAATAAGTATAGCGAGCTTAAAGACATGTCCAAAACATCAGTAGTTAAGGAAGCTTTAGCCCAGTACTTTAGTCAAAAAGAGGCTGTTGATTATCCTTATGCCCTGGGTAAGGATCTATTCGGCCATGAAGGTAGCGGTTCTACTGATAATGCTTCCAGCTACAAATCAAAGCTTAAGAAAAAGTTAGGTGAGAAGTATTCTCATTGACGCGGGACCATTGATTGCTCTATTCGACCGGAGTGATCGATACCATTTAAAATCACTCAGCTTTTTAGAAGATTATCACGGTCAGCTATGCACCACTTGGCCTGTAATTACTGAAGTGTCACACATGCTGGATTTTAGTATAAAAGTACAACTCAACTTTTTGGAGTGGATAAGGCGGGGTGGTCTTCAGGTCGTAGATTTAACCGATCAACATCTGTTCAGAATATGTGCACTCACGGAAAAATTTAGTGATGTTCCCATGGATTTGGCAGATGCTTCATTGGTAGCAGCATCAGAAACCATAGGGATTTCTGAAATAGCCTCTATTGACTCCGACTTTTACATTTACAGGGATGTAAGGAACAAGTATTTAACAAACGTATTTATTTAAGCTTCTTTTTCTTACTTGCCTTAGCCCGGGGGTTAAATTTCAGGCAGAGGTCGACCCAGTACTCTAAATCATTATCCAGGTCCACTCCTTCAGGCTTAATAAACAGAAACCCTTTCATAGGCCGCCCTGTAAAATCCATTTCTTTGCTACCCCGCTGGTTAAGTACTTTGTTATAAACGTCAGGATCTATACGGGCCATTAGCTGATCTTTTACTACACCAACGCACATTTTATCATCTACCATCACGCACAAACCTCCCATCATTTTCTTTTCATTGTAAATCACCTTTCTTTGGTTCAAAACGGTTCTTACACGCTCGGCTAAAAATTCATCATAGGCCATTATTGCAATGCTTTAGTCAGAAAATCTTTGACGGGTTTGGCAGCGTGCCAGTATTCCATAATTATTTCGGGAAGGCCATCTTCCGTAATGCGCTCGCCACCGATCTTACCTACATAATAGAAGGACTTGTTCATAAGGATAGGATATTTCTCAGCGAGATCAGCAAACTCTTTTGGCATGCGTTTACTTTTCTCACCCTTGATCTCACCAAACTTTTTCACAAAGTCAGATTCGGAAATTAGGGTCATGAAATGTTCGGGATCTTCAGCTATAGCTGATCGAACTTTGGCCAATTGTTGCGTATTTATGCCGTATGCACCACCGAACACGTGTATGTCGTTAGCGTCCAGACGAAGGAATACCCCGGGAACACTTTTATCTTTCCTGCCGGCAGAAGAAATTACTGCCCCCATATGCGTATTGTATGGGGTTTTATCCGCTGAAAAACGTATATCTCTATTGATACGGGTAACCGCATCCTTGGCCTGAATCTGCACATCGGGGTCTGCCGCATTTATCCGTCCTATCATTTCATCTACGAAATTGTAGAGAGGTTTCTTGACTGCGGTTTCATAACGCTTGCGGTTTTCATCAAACCACTCTTTGCTGTTGTTTTTCTCCAGGTCTTTGAAGAACCGGTGAAAATCTTTTGTAAAATGACTCATACGATTGTTAGATTTTAGTCGTCAGACCACGTTGAGTGGCCTGACGACTAATCGATTTTATGCGGGTGAATGAAACGCTATTTTATTTCCCTCGGAATCAATGAACATTCCATAATAGCCTACTTCATCAGAAATTTTTGTTTTTGGCAGCACTACTTTACCGCCCGCCTCTTCTACACGGTCTAATTGGTCACTTAAGTCTGTGCCTCCATTGAGGTATACCAGTGCACCTTCTGCAGACGGGGTATAACCTTCACCTTTTACTAAAGCGCCACCCACGCCATCCTGACCGTCATGTAGAAAGCCCATCAAAAAACCACCTATTTCCTGAGTGTGTACTTCCTGGCCTAATACCTTACCGTAAAATGTACATGCCCTTTCGAGATTGTTCGCTGGTATCTCAAACCAGTTAATTGCATTTGCCATAATCTTCTAGTGTTGTTTTAAAATGAAATCTTTTTTCTAGTCCAGTTGATTCATTAGTGACCACATGTTTAAGTATCGATAATCAAATGTAGCATTTGATTAGACAAAAAAATGATTAAAATTGATTATAAATTATAAGGCTGATTTTTTTAAAATAGGGCTTTAATCATTTTAAAAGTATCAATTTAGCGATTATTTTCTTTATAAAATTAGAGGGCTATGTCAAAACGTGGATCTTTAAAGGAGCTGGTACACTCACTTGAAAAGTCGGAAAAACGGTATTTAAGCCTATTTACTAATCTGCAATCGGGGGATAAGCATTACCTGAACCTCTTCAAAGCTATTGATAAGGGGTATCCTCAAGATATTGAATTTAATGACTGCTCTGATCTTGCCGTTACTAAGAACTACTTGGGAAAACTGATCCTCAAAAGCCTGAAATCTTTCACTGAACGTAAAACCAAACATTCTGAGCTCCTACACCTGCTTTTAGAAATTGAAATTCTGTTTCAAAAGGAACTCTATGACCTATGCCGAACCAAGATCAAAAAAGGGAAGGCCATCGCCATCAAGTATGAAAGCTTTAATCTGCTTCTAGAGTTTCTGCATTGGGAGAAAAGAGTGGTTAACTTGCTTCCGAAGTCAAGTAATAGACAAGCTGTTGGTGAGGTAGTTCGAAAAGAAGGGGAAGTGCTGGAAATGCTTAATAACCTTTATCAATACAATACTTTTGTGGAGGAGTTGATGACTTCCGACCTGCTTGATTTAGAAAAAATGAAGGCTTACCTGGACCATCGGCTTATAAAAGATGCTTCTGAAGCGAAGTCTTTTGCTGCACTTATTCTCTTCTATCATCTTAAGTATATTTTGTTTACAGTTACCAGCAATGGCTCCGAAGGCCGAAAGGTGCTGGGTGAGCTTATAGAATTAATGGAAGAACAGCCCCATCGTATTAAAGAAAACCCTGAAGGTTACCTCACCACATTACATAACTTGATGGGAATGATGCTTTATAATAAAGAGACCAGCGAGGCGTTAGAGGTGCTTAACAAGATCAGGGAAATACCTGAAAAGTATGGTCTAAAGAAGCAAAACTACATACTAAGGATGTTTGTGAAAACGTATAATGTGGAGTTAGAGCTATATCGTGACCTCAAGGATTGGGAACGAGCCGGAGAGCTGATGTCTGAGATCAACCATTTGATTGAGACTCATGTTATTCCGAACAACTACCTTTTATCCTTTTATTACCAGTTCGGCTACATCCATTTTCAACTGGGCGAATATTCGGAGTCTCTGGTAAGCATCAATAAAATTCTCAATGCCAATTTTGGCGATGAGCGATCCGATCTACAGACCTACGCGCGCTTTCTGTTTCTTATGATCCATTTCGAATTGGGAAATATTACTTTACTTCGGTATGCTGTAGATAATACCAGGCGTTTTTTAAAGAAAAGAAGAGGAGCTCTTTTCCCATTTGAAAAGGAACTATTGAAGTTCTTTTCTAAGTTGAGTGTATCTCCTGCACATAAATATCAAACGCTTTTTGAAAAACTCTCTGCTTCGCTTTTTAAGCATCATACGGAAGATCAGCGATCAAATATTTTAGACTATCTGGATTTTGAGAGTTGGATAAGGAAAAGATTGAGTAAGCGGAGAGCTACTTATTTCTAGATATTCTGACCTGCTCTATTTGATCAAGGATTACAGACTTTTCCAAATGCGATTTACGAGATTTGGTAGATGTGTTGACTACCCGTGGCCATCTCCTGAATAAAGGCAAGTGCCTGCCTTCCGTGAGACTTCCGAAGGCAGGCTACGCTTTTTACACTGCTAAAGCCCTGCTCGCATAGGGTTCTTTCTTTTTAATTAGCCTTATGGCTTATGCGCCTTCTGCCTCAAACTACTTTGCAACCCGAACCACAGTCCGTAGCCTATTAACCCGATCAATACGCCATAAATAGTAGTGATCATGGAAGTTTTGATACCAGCCGCCAGGATACCCGGAGATACCTTGCCCCATTCATGTATCGCTGCAAATGCACCATAAAGACCCAATAACTGCGAAAAAATACCGAAGATCAGCCCGAAAAGGCCAACACTTTTTACCAGGTCGATTTTACTTTTCCATACCAGCATATCTACTTCTTGAGCTTTGGAAAGCCCCAGCCCATGATACACCGAAAGCGCAATAGTAATAAGTAAAATCAAAGTCAGGATGCCCATAAATATGGGATCACCTTGCATAAATAGAGTCATGATATAAGAGTTAAATTAACGAATTATTTATGTCCAAAGCTAGCGGTGAAAGGGGGCCGGCGGCAATGTCGAATCCGTGATTAAAGTGGTTATCCACCGCAAAAATTAAGTCCTATCATGTTATTCCCCGATATTAGCGGCTATGAAGCCTGGCATTCACGTCCTTTTTTGGATTGCAGTGATTATCCTGCTCACGGCTGTGTTTACTCCGTATTACAGGTCAATCCAGGAGAGCTTTTATTTCGTTTCCATGCTCTTACCGGTGGTTGTAGGCACATGTTACTTTTTCAATCTTTATCTGGTTCCACAATATTTGTTCACAAAGGAGTACGGGCTCTTTACCCTGTATTTTATATACATGCTGGTGGTCTCCGTTTACCTGGAAATGATCGTGATTGTGCTGGCCTTTGTATTGCTGGCAGAGTACTCCTATGAAAATATGAGTCCTGTTTCGAGGGATATATTTATACTGGCCATTGCCCTTTATTTTATTGTGTTTCTGTTCTCATTCATTTTGCTGATCCGTCAGTCGTTCGCCAAACAATCACAGCTTGAGCAGCTCGAAAAGGAAAAACAGAAAAACGGGGTGGGATCCCTGACCGTGAAAGTCAACCGCCGAAATAAGCAGATCATACTGACCAATATTCTTTATATAGAAAGTTTAAGTGATTATGTTCAAATCCATCTGGAGACGGGCCAGACGGTGACCACCCGCGAAAAGATCAGTGCACTGGTGGAGAAACTACCAGATCATTTTATCCGCATCCACCGTTCTTTCCTGGTTAACAAGAATATGATCGACACTTATTCTAAAGAAGAGGTAATTGTAAAGGGACAGGAATTACCAATCAGTCGATCATACAAACAAAACGCGTTAGAGGAATTAAAACGTGTTATTGTCCCATCCTGAATTCGAATTTCCCGGTATTTCCCTTGGGATCTGTAGCCGTTAACTTGAATGTTTTTGCTTCTTCAAAACGCCATATACCGTGCAGTGTAAGCAAACTTTTAACCCCGAATTGTCATTAGGAAAGACTTCTAATGGCGGTCATTAGAGTTTTTTAGTCCAACTAATTGGTTTTCAATTATTGATCACCAGTTTCATGGTCAGTATCTGGTGTGGCGCTAATCGATTTGAGCATCTGGAAGTAAGCCGGTTTGATGATGTACTTCGAAGGATTTTTGGCTTTAAGAAGATGGCTGGTCATAAGGCTTACCAGCGTTACTTTCAGAAGTTCACTATCGCCATTAACCAAAAGGTATTCACTAAGGCAAGCCAGTGGTTCTTCGAACAGGTAAAGTTGGATAGCTATACCCTTGACGTAGATTCCACGGTATTGACTCGTTATGGGCGACAACAGGGGGCAAAGAAGGGGTACAACCCTCAAAAACCGGGAAGGAACTCTCACCACCCCTTACTTGCTTTTATAGATGAATGTAAGATGGTTGCCAACTTTTGGCTTAGAAGTGGAGATGCTTTATACGACCAATAATTTCCTTTCTTTCCTACAAGATACCCTCCACGGGCTCAAAGGAAAGAAGGTTGGCCTATTGCGTGCAGACAGTGGCTTCTATGGAAAGAAATCTTTGATTTTCTAGAACAGGGAGAAATTAATTACATTATTGTAGCTCGTCATTAGGCAACTGTACAAAGAAAAATAGCTTCTCTGAAATCGTGGTTCATACTTGAGGACGGTTTGCAAATTACCGAAACAACGTATCAAAGTGATACCTGGGATGAGCCC
>JBCDHA010000135.1:0-8264 GCA_038750705.1 Bacteroidota bacterium | reverse complement strand
TCTTATCTCGAGGTAGGGGGGTATTCTGACAATTTGAATATTGCCAGCGGAGACGATGAGTTTCTAATGCATAAAATTGCCAATCAAGACCCTCATGGCATCTATTTCAATACAAATCCTCAGGGAGTCGTTTACACCAATTCACAAAGCAGTTTGAACCATTTTATACAGCAGCGAAAAAGGTGGGCGTCTAAATGGACTCATTATAAGAACTGGAGACAGTCTTTGCTAGCGGTTTTTATTGGATTATCCAATATGGCAGTGTTAGCGGGGATCTGGCATGCCGTATTGGGTAATTTCACATTAATAATTTTACTCTTCTTAAAGCTGGTTTTAGAAGCCGCATATCTTAAATCAGTACTGATTTTTTTGAATACTAAAGTCGGTTGGGTCTATTTTGTTTTAATTCAGATAATATATCCTTTTTATGTCGTTTACTTCGTGGTAGTAGCTAATTTAGCCGGATACAAGTGGAAAGGCAGAAGCTATTAGCGATTTGTATTCTATTTGATTAAATTCCATAAAAAGGGTAGGTCATTTCATTAATGGACGCGCTATCACTAGAAAATAAATATAACCTTAAAGAACTTGAGCTTAATGCCTTACTTGAGATTACTCAGGCCATTAATAACAACCTTCCTGAGAAATCGCTGTACAAGATCTATGATTTTACAATAAGGGCGAATTTGAATATTCGAAAACTTGCCTTATACGTTCTGGATTCGGTATGGTCTTGTAAGGTGAATTACGGCACGGAAATCAATTGCTTTGAAACTCCAATAGACGATGGCTTTTGCAATTACCGCAAGGTTACGTCTATTGAAGGGCGTAAGGATGTATTTGGCGAATTTGATTACGTTATTCCCGTTTCTCATAAAGGAAATATCCTGGCTCTTGTATTTGTGGGTGGAATCCAGGTGGATTCTGAGGAGCTGAAAGATAGTAGCACACGCTTCATTCAAGCGCTAAGTAATATAATCATTGTTGCTATCGAAAATAAAAAATTAGCCCGACAACAGTTACAACAGGAGGCGTTGAGAAAAGAGCTTGAAATTGCCAGTGATGTACAGCAGTTTTTGTTTCCTGAAGAACTGCCCTATACCGCAAAGTTAAAGGTAGAGGCAAGTTATTTGCCTCATGATAGGGTAGGAGGGGATTATTACGACTATATCCCAATTAACAAGAATCAGTTCTTGATTTGTATTGCCGATGTTTCAGGAAAAGGAATACCGGCTGCGTTAATGATGTCTAACTTTCAGGCTTCATTAAGGACACTCGTTCGCCAAACACCCAATTTAAGAGAGATAATCGAAGAATTAAACTACCAGGTTTTAGAAAATGCCAAAGGAGAGAAGTTTATCACCTTCTTTGCCGGAATTTATGATCACCAACTGCGAACATTGGTTTATGTAAATTCCGGTCATAATCCTCCTATATTAATGAATAACAATGAGCTTACCTTGTTAGAAGAAGGTAGCACAGTGCTTGGCGCCATGCACCCCCTTCCATTTATTAATGAGGGGTTTATAACCGATTTAGATGAATTTCTATTATTCAGTTACACGGATGGTGTTACAGAAACAGAGAATGAGTTGAATGAGGAATTTGGCATTGAAAGATTAAAGAAATATTTTGGTTCAAATGGTCATGTAGATCTAAAAAAGATCCATCAGGATATTATTATTCAGTTAGACGACTTTAAAGGACGTAACGGGTATAAAGATGATATTACTATGTTGTCCTGTAAGGTAGAACTTTAATGTTTATCCATAGAACGCCATGGCCTATTAAAAAGCTATATCCGGAGCTTACATGGTCAAAACGCACTGCACAAACCATTTATCTAACTTTTGATGACGGACCCATTCCGGTAATTACACCTTTTATTCACCAAACGCTCTCCGCGTTTGACGTACGGGCTACTTTTTTTTGTGTAGGAGAAAATATTAAAAAATATAACGACATAGCTCAAGCATCTCTCGAAGCAGGTCATAAAATTGCTAACCACACTTTTAATCATTTAAATGGCTGGCATACGAACAAAAAGCGATATTCTGATAACATTGAACTATGTGAAAACCTTATAAATAAACTTGGGGTGGACAATAGACTTTTTCGTCCTCCATATGGTAGGGTTACAAGAAAGCAGATTAAAATAATTAAAACCAGCTATGAAATTGTAATGTGGGATGTTCTAACCGGTGATTTTAGTAATAACGTAAGCCCTGAAGACTGCCTTCGGCATTCCATCAATGCTACCAGAGATGGTTCTATTGTTCTTTTTCACGATAACATTAAAGCAGAGAACAATTTGAGGTATGCTCTACCCAGATATATTGAGCATTTTTTAAAAAAAGGTTTTCGCTTCAGCCTGTTATGATCTTTATAGTCGCAGTAGTATGCCTGATCCTATTGATCGTAGTGCTTACAGATTTACTTCTTTTACTCAGCTGGTTTTTCAGATACAAGCGCTTCCCTATGGAAGAAACCTATCAACCTTTTATTTCCATACTAGTAGCAGCAAGAAATGAAGAAAACACCATTGCACTTTGTTTGCAGTCATTGATAGACCTTAACTATCCAAAAGATAAATATGAAATTCTTGTCGGCAATGATCAATCTACCGATGCAACAGCGTCTATTTTAAAGGAATGGCAATCCAAGCATGGTAAAATTAAAGTTTATCATATAGACGAACAACTGGGTAGTGCAAAGGGCAAGGCCAATGTACTCGCCCATCTGACCAAGGAGGCGCGAGGAGAGTTCTTTTTCATGACCGACGCAGATTGCACAGTTAACCCATCTTGGTTAAAAGCCTTGTTGGGAGCCTATAAGAACAAGGTGGGTATCGTAGTGGGTATTACTGATGTTAATTCAGTGTGGCAAGGAATGGACTGGCTCTTTGCTTTAGGTATGATAAAAGCACTTCATGATCTTAATAATCCGGTAGTGGCTATGGGCAATAATATGTTCGTAACACGGCAGGCATATGAAGCTATTGGAGGGTATGAGTCTATTCCTTTCTCTGTAACGGAAGACCTGGAGCTTTTCAGGCAGGTCAAGAAAAAAGGTTATCAGACAAGGCATGTTGCGTCAGCAGAGTCCACCGTTTTGACACAAGGGATCTCGGGCCTAATGAACTTGCTCAGTCAGCGTAAACGATGGTTAACAGGAGCGATTCAATTACACCCGGCTATAGTGTTTTTACTTTTGATGCAAGCGTTATACTACCCGGCCCTTACCGGACTATTTTTTATTGAATGGCCCTTGGCTATTCTAATATTTGTACTAAAGGCGCTTCTTCAAGCATTGATTGTAAATAAAGTAGCTCAAACGATCCGGCGGCCTAAGAAGGTTGGTCATATGGTACTTTTTGAATTTTACCAGTCTTATGTGGCCCTGGTGTCCTCCGTATATTTCTTACTCCCTTCTCCTGTAAGATGGAAAGGCCGGAAATACTAAATATTTCCATATCATTTGTGACTATTTGAATTCTGCCTATTATTACGACTGATGGAAACCATGGTTGACACTCACGCACACATCTACCTCGAAGCCTTTAATAAGGACTTCAATGAAATGATGGATCGCGCTCAGAATGTTGGAGTATCTAAGGTTTACATGCCAAATATCGATCATACCACAATTGAAGCGATGCTTGAGGTAGAAGACAGGAATCCAATGTGTATTGCCATGATGGGATTGCATCCATGCTCGGTAGATAAAAAGTTCGAAAAAGAATTATACCTTGTCGAAGAGTGGTTAAGTAAACGACCCTTTACTGCTGTAGGTGAGATTGGCACAGACCTTTACTGGGATAAGACATTCTGGGAACAGCAGCAGGAAGCATTTAAAATTCAAGTGGAATGGGCTAAAAAGTACAACCTACCGGTGGTCATCCATTGTAGGGAATCAATTGATGAAACCATTGACATGGTTGAGCAGCTTAAGGATGATAACCTCAAAGGTGTTTTCCACTGTTTTACGGGAAATCATGAGCAAGCAAAAAAAATAGTGGCCTTAGACTTTTACCTGGGTATAGGTGGGGTCAGCACTTTTAAAAACGGTGGTTTGGATAAAGTTTTGCCTGATATACCACTTGATAACTTGCTGTTAGAAACGGATAGTCCTTACTTGGCGCCAACGCCGCATAGAGGCAAGCGCAACGAGCCTTACTATTTAGATTTGGTAGCCAGACGCCTGGCCGAACTACTGAATTGCTCATTGGACAGGGTCAAACTGAAGACAACATCAAATTCCGAAAACCTATTTAGTACTGTTGATGTACAATAGGATCAATATTATCACTTCTGCTCCAAGAGAACCTGAAGCAGCTGTACTTATTATATATACAGGTGGTACGCTTGGTATGATTCACGATGAAGAGGGCGCCCTACAGCCATTTGACTTCTCTTCCATATTGGAGCACATACCCGCATTGCGCCAGCTGGAACTTAAATTAACGGTGCTTGCTTTTGAAACTCCCATTGATTCTTCCAATATGACACCGGAAATATGGAAACAGATAGGAAGAATAATTGCTGATGAGTATAATCATTTCAATGGCTTTGTAGTTCTTCACGGAACAGACACTATGGCTTATACTGCTTCAGCATTAAGCTTTATGCTACAGAATCTGTCAAAGCCGGTAATTTTCACCGGAGCTCAGTTACCCATTTCTTCTTTAAGGTCAGATGCCCGCGAAAATTTGATTAATGCTTTAGAAATAGCAGCAGCCAGAGTAAATGGCAGGGCGTTGGTTCCTGAGGTATGTATTTATTTTGACTATAAACTCTTTCGTGGTAACAGAACTAAGAAAGTAGAAAGTGTTTTCTTTGATGCTTTTGATTCGGAAAATTATCCGGCGTTAGCCGAATCAGGAGTAGAAATTAACTACAATTTAAGTGCTATATCGCTTAATACGGACGCTGAGTTAATTCTGCATGATACGTTTATGGATCAGATCGCTATTTTGAAGATATTCCCCGGAATGAATAGGTCCTATGTTAATGCCATACTTACTGCTCCCGGCTTAAGGGGAGTTATTCTTGAAACCTATGGAGCGGGTAATGCACCAACATTTGATTGGTTTGTAAACGAATTGACTGATACAATACGGAGTGGAATAAGTGTTTTGAATATTTCACAGTGCTCTGGAGGCAGAGTACAACAAGGCAGATATCAAACAAGCAGGCAGTTGCTGGAGATAGGTGTTATAGATGGTAAAGATCTTACTTTAGAAGCTGCTGTTGCCAAACTTATGATTACGTTGGCAGAAGTATCTGATAAATCTAAAATAGAACATGAAATTACGCGTTCTTGGTGTGGAGAATTGAGCGAAAAATGAGCTTTTATAAATTCAGTTTATTTTTGCATAAAGTGTTTTTTATTGATTTATTTGTGCTTCTTGTGCGTAAAAAGACGTGCATCCGGAGAGGTGACCGAGTGGTCGAAGGTGCTCGCCTGGAAAGTGAGTGTGCCCCAAAAGGGTACCGGGGGTTCGAATCCCTTCCTCTCCGCAAGATTTATTGAACTTTAATTAACTTTAACTATAATTACTTAATCGTTTAACTATCTCTCTTTTAATTAGAGAAAACTTTAAAACTTGAATTATGAAAAAACTATTTACGTTATTGGCGCTGGTAGGAGTTATTTCCTTAGGATACCAAGCACAAGCTCAGGATGATGCAGCTGATACTACTGCAACCGAAGCGGCAGATACAACCACAGTTGCCCCGGAACCGGAACCCGAGCCTGAACCAGAACCAACACCGGAACCGGTGAGTGAAGAGCCTGAAGCAGAAGCTTCGTTTCATCAGATCATTAAAGACAAGTTTATTGAAGGAGACTGGCAATTTATGACTCCCGTTTTGATCTGTCTTATCATAGGACTAGCGATCTCAATTGAAAGAATTATTACGTTAAACATGGCCACCACGAATACGGATAAACTTTTATCTACCGTAGAGGATGCGCTGGCTAATGGAGGTGTAGAAGCTGCAAAAGAAGTAACTACTGGTACTCGCGGACCGGTGGCGTCGATTTTTACTCAAGGTTTGATGAGAATGTCAGAAGGTATTGAAATGGTTGAAAAGTCAATCATCGCGTATGGTTCCGTTGAAATGGGGCGTCTGGAAAGAGGCTTGGTATGGGTTTCGCTTTTTATAGCACTAGCTCCAATGCTTGGGTTCATGGGTACGGTAATTGGTATGATCGGTGCATTTGATGCTATCGAGGCGGCTGGTGATATCTCACCTCAAATTGTTGCAAACGGTATTAAGGTTGCCTTATTAACTACTGTTGCCGGCCTTATTGTTGGTATTATTCTTCAGGTTTTTTACAACTACTTGGTTTCTAAAATTGATTCGTTGGTGAATCAAATGGAGGATGCTTCAATCACTTTGGTTGACCTTTTGGTAAAGCATAAATTATCTAAGTAACTCTGGAATCCTAAAGTAAAGCAAATGGAAAATTTTGTAGACATAGGTTTATGGATAGCTTACATTTTAGTATTGGTTGCTATTGTTTCAGCAGTACTACTACCAATAATAAATTCGCTAAGTGATCCGAAATCTTTAATCAAGCCATTAGGAGCTCTAGTTGGGATTGGCATATTATTTTTAATATGCTGGGCCATTGCGGGCGATACATTGAACGCTAAAGCAGTTGCTGCGGGTGTAACTCCCGGGGTGAGTCAGGCTGTGGGCGGTGCATTGATCACAATGTACGTATTGTTTATTGTAGCGTTGATAGGAATTGTATTTACAGAAATCAATAAAGCATTAAAATAAATGGCACGTAACAAAGGAAGAGATAACCCGGAAATTAATTCCAGTTCGATGGCTGACATCGCCTTCTTACTGTTAATTTTCTTCCTGGTTACCACCACAATCGCAAATGACAGAGGACTTAGTCTTCAGTTGCCGCCGAACCCGGAAGATATTGAGAACATCGATATCAAAATCCCGGAACGTAACCTATTTAAGATCCAGATTAATTCAGCAGACAGGTTGCTGGTTGAGGGTGAGCCATTCGAACAGGATGTCAAGGAAATAAAGCAAATGATCAAAGATTTTGTCCTTAATAACGGACGTGATCCGGAATCATCTGATTCTCCTAAAGATGCTATTGTATCTCTCAAAACGGACCGCGGTACTTCCCAGGAAAGGTATATTGAAATTTTAGATGAAATTCAAGGTGCATACTATGATATGTATGCTGCCAGAATCGGAGTTACTAATAAAGAATGGAGAGACATTGCCTCTGACTTAACAGACCCGGAGAATAGAAGATTATATGATGAAGGTAGGGGCTTAAAAGATGGCAAGCTTGAGTATCCTATGAATCTGTCAATTGCTGAACCATCAAAAACAGGAGGAGGTTGATATGTCAAAGTTTAAGAAAAAAGCAAATACTAAGCAAGATATACCCACTTCTGCGCTTCCGGACATTATTTTCATGTTACTTTTCTTTTTTATGGTAACAACCGTATTGAGAGAGGTTACAATTAATGTGAAGCAGAGAATTCCTGATGCTACGCAGTTAAGGAAACTCCAAAGAAAGTCGCTGGTCAGCTACTTATATATAGGTGAACCTAAAAAGACTGATCAATGGGGAAGTGAGCCCAGAGTACAAGCCAATGATGTCTTTATTGAACCTTCTGACGTAATCTTATGGGTGACAACTGAAAAGGATAAGTTAAATGAGGTCGAGCGTGACCAAATCACCATCGCCATGAAGGTTGACCGTGAGGCAAAACGAGGACTTGTAGCTGATGTAGAGCTCGAGCTGAGAAAGGCTAACGCCAGAAAGCTATTGTATACTACGCTGCAGGAGATGGAAGAATAAACGATTATTGTTAATATTAAGGTATAAAGGGTTACTGTATTTATACAGCAACCCTTTTTTATTTTCTTAAGATGAAGCTAAATAATAAAAAGACGATTAATGGATGGGCCATGTACGACTGGGCGAACTCAGTGTATTCCCTGGTCATAACCTCTGCGATTTTTCCAATATACTACAATGCAGTAACTACAGGTACGGATGGTAGTGATAAAGTTGATTTCTTCGGATTTAAGATCATCAATACAGTTTTATACTCATATGCGCTGTCCTTTTCATTTCTTTTTGTAGCGGCTATACTACCGCTGCTTTCAGGTATGGCGGATTACGCAGGGAATAAGAAATTCTTTCTGAAGATATTTATGTATATAGGTTCAATATCGTGTATAGGCCTCTTCTTTTTTACCGGTGAAAATGTG
>JBCDHA010000134.1:0-8306 GCA_038750705.1 Bacteroidota bacterium | reverse complement strand
CCAGAAATGAATATACCTTTTTCATGGCGCGTAAATTAGTCATTGTTCAACAAATTCAATGGAGAAATTAAAATTTCTTCTGACTTAAGTTTAGACTAGATTGTATTTTATGAAGAATTAGGCCGCCTTTCTAAACGCTATAGGCTATGAGCCATTAGACAATGGTTAATAGTCCTTACCTGATTAAATATCTCGTAGGCTCTTTCTTTTTTTGGCGCGGAATCTCCGGGATCCACACCTACCTGGCTAGGGTATCGGCTAGTAGTTCAAGCAACATTTGTGTTATATAACTCCGTACATTGAACCTGATATGATTATATTCTTATATGACAGGTAGCGGGGTATTGGAGACGGTAGAAGAGATCGCTTTTTGTTTTGGTGTTTATATTAAACGTTTAATACGTTGATTTTTTCATTCTTTTTTGAGAAGGTGAGTTGAAAATTAAATAATTGATTTTCAGTTATATATCCGATTATAAACGTTTACAAATGTAATTTAAACGAATACAAATATTTATTAACCGAATCAACTTTTGGTGCTCCCGTTACTTTGCCTCAGTCAAATCGATATAGCTCGATAAGACAGTTTTCTTAACACATATTTATTTAACCATTTAAAATTTAAGATCATGAGAAATCTAAGAAACAGCGTTCAATTAATTGGAAGACTTGGTAAAGACCCTGAGGCGAAAACGCTTACAAGTGGAAAAGCAATGACCACCTTTTCTATTGCCACTACAGATTCTTACAAAAATGCAGACGGTGAAAAAGTGGAGGATACGCAATGGCACAACATTGTAACCTGGGGGCGCAAAGCGGAGATAGCTGCAGAATACCTGAAGAAAGGTCAGGAGGTGGCCGTTGAAGGTAAGTTAGTTCATAGAAATTATGAGACCAGTGCAGGTGAAAAAAGATACATCACGGAGATCAATGTAAATGAATTGGTGATGATGGGAAACAAGAAATAAATTGAGGACATATCGGAGGCCGGTTAGGCCTCCATTTTTATTGTACTACACCACCAGAAAATAAATAAAATGAACATCAAGGAACAAGAAGAGGTCATTTCAAGGGATATAGTGAATTGTTGTGTTAAAATACATCGTTCGCTTGGACCTGGGCTTTTAGAAAGAGTGTATGAGGTTTGTCTGGCACACGAGTTAACAAAACTTGGCTATCAAATTAAAAGGCAAGTTAATATTCCAATTGCCTATGATGGAATAATTTTTAATGAAGGATTAAGGCTTGATTTATTAGTTGAAAATTTGATTATAATAGAACTTAAGGCTGTCGAACAAGTAAATCCTGTATGGCAAGCACAGGTCATATCCCATCTTAAGTTATTAGATAAAAGGTTAGGCTTTTTAGTCAACTTTAATGTCCCATTGATGAAATATGGGATTAAACGATTTATCAATTAACCTTGTGTCTTAGTGCCTTTGTGGCAGAACCGCCACTAAGTCGCTAAGGCACAAAGCTATAGCGTTACGAATTTAACTTATCACGAGGTAGCGGCAAGACCAACTTTCATTAAAGGATTTCCGTTAAGATTAAGCCGGATGTTTTCAGCTTTCCCATTTATCTAATTTTTCTACTTTTGCAGCCGATGATTTTTCTCAATCCTGGTTTTCTCTATGCGCTATTGGCCCTAACCATCCCGATCATCATTCACCTTTTTAATTTTAGAAGAACCAAAAAAGTATATTTCAGCAATACACTTTTTTTAAAGAAAGTGAAGGAAGCCAGTAGCTCTAAAAGGCGGTTGAAGCATTACCTTATTCTCGCCTCACGACTGCTGTTTTTGTTCTTCCTTATTATGGCTTTTTGCCAACCTTTTCTGCCCTCAGAAAGTAATCTGGCTACTTCTAATAAGAATATAATTTATCTCGATAATTCCTGGAGTATGAGTAATGAGGTCGATCAGGACCTTAATGGTTTGGATGCGGCCGTGTTGTATGTTCAAGGCCTTTTAGACGCTTATCCTGAGGAGGCTGAATATAAACTAATCACAAATGACTTTTCTTCATTTTCTAATTCCTTTAAAAGCAAAACTGAAATAGGTAATTTTCTTACGGAAATAAAATACAGTGGTAGCTCCAGAAATGTACAGGAGGTAGAGGAGAGGATAAAAGCGGAGTTGACCTCTCAAGTAAATGATGTTTTCTGGTTAAGTGACTTCCAAAAGTCACTGCTATTAAACTCACAGGTGGCATTTGATAGTACGGTTAACCTGAATTTAATACCGCTGTTTTTCAATGCTGTTGAGAATGTGCATGTAGACTCAGTCTACTTGAATAGCCCGTTCCTAATCGGTGATGCGCGACCTAGAATTACAGCGGTTATCTCAAATACAGGACTGGCCGAGGTCAATGATTTGGTGGTAAAAGTAGTACTTAACGATACCGAAGTTGCCACCGGCACGGTTTCCGTGCCGTCTAACGATATAGCGGAAATTAGTTTTGACCTGTCTCTGGACCTCGAGCAGATCAATAAAGGCAAGATCACACTTGAAGAATTTCCCGTTACCTTCGATAATGAATTTTACTTTACACTAAGTACTACGCGAAAGATTAATATTCTTGAAATTAAGAATCAAAGTGAAGTTACACCGGTAGAAGTTGTTTATGCCAATCAGGATATTTTCGAATTCAGTTCTTTCCAAACGGATAACCTGGATTACAGTTTCATCGAAAAATCAGACCTTATTATTCTTAATTCGATCAATGAAATTGAGCCTTCATTAGTTAATCCTCTCAATAATTACCTCGATGCCGGTGGTAGCATTTTATTAGTACCTGCTTACAGGGCGGACGTCCTTTCGTACCGTCAGCTTAGAGGGCTTAATTCACTTTCACTACTGGATACGGCCCGCCATGTAGCTTTGGCAACTCCTGATTTTAACAATCCTTTTTTTACTAATGTATTTGAGGAGAACAGTCCGGCTATAGCTATGCCGAAAGTCACCAATACCCTGGCATGGGGCAGAGATCGATCAGCAATCTTATCGACACAGGCAGGCTTACCCTACCTTTCTGAAATCAAAAGAACAGGATCGGTTTATTTGTTAGGATCTCCGTTAAGTCGTGATTTTGGCTCATTTCAAGACCACGCACTTTTTGTCCCTGTGATGTACAGAATGGCTATATACGGCGCTAAGGGCGATACAAAACTCTATCAGTATATCAATACCGAGGTGGTAACTTACCCCATTTTAAATGATCAGGTGGAAGCGGCTGTAAAGCTGAAGGGGCAGGAAGAGTTAATTCCCTCTTACCGGTTTGACGCAAATGGGTTGATTCTACAAGTGCCTAAATATCTGTTAAATGCAGGTTTCTATGACCTTGAGATAAATAATGAACTGGAAGGTGCCCTGGCTTTTAACTATGCAGCTAAAGAGTCAAACCTACGGCAGGAACAGGAGCTTTCAGCCTACTTTTCGGGAAATGTAGACGTTTTAAGTAGTTCCAATAGCGAAGAATTCAGGGCGCAGGTAGAGAATAAGTACAAAGGGGTGCCGCTTTGGAAGTACGCCATATGCTTGGCTTTGTTCTTCCTTTTTTGTGAAGTTTTGTTAATCAGGTTTTTGACTTAATTTCGATGCATTAATATAGTTTATGTCCTTCTTACTGAAATCAGTTACCATATACGATAAAACTTCGGAGTTTCATAAGCGGAGGTTGAATGTATTCATAGACAGGGGTAAGATCGCTTATGTAGGAAAGGATACTCCGGACGCAAAGCAGGTCATTGAGGCTAAAGATAGCATACTATCTGTTGGCTGGTTTGATATGAATGTGTCTTTTGGCGACCCGGGTCTTGAACATAAGGAAGATTTAGCATCCGGGTTGTCAGCTGCTGCTGCCGGAGGCTTTACCGGAATTGGCCTTTTACCTAATTTAGAGCCGGTCACCCAAACGAAGAACGCCGTAAGCTATCTGAAGTCCTATAATCACGGCGCTCTGACGGAGGTTTTTCCTTACGCTTCCGTTACCATCGATACCAAAGGTGAAGATCTAACTGAGATGATTGACCTCAATGCCGCAGGTGCCGCGGCCTTTACGGACGGTGTCAGGCCCATATGGCATACGGATATCCTGCTTAAGTCATTACAGTACTTACAGAAATTTGACGGCCTTTTGATTACAAGGCCTGAAGACATTCATATCAGTAAGTTTGCCGTTATGCATGAAGGACAGGAAAGCACAGTTTTAGGTATGAAGGGGATACCCAATTTAGCCGAAGATATAATCGTTCAGCGTGATTTAGAGCTACTGGAATATACAGGGGGGAAAATCCACTTCTCAAACATTTCTTCCGGTAAAAGCATTGACCTAATAAGAAAAGCGCAAAAAAGAGGTTTAAAAGTCTCTTGCGATATAGCAGCATATCAGACCGCTTTTGAAGATACTGATCTGGATACTTTCGATACAAATTTTAAAGTAAAGCCCCCTTTCAGGAGTGCTAAAGATAATTCAGCTCTTATTAAAGGATTAAATGATGGAGCCATTGAGGTAATTACATCATCGCATAAGCCGGAGGATGAAGAAAGTAAAAAGCTGGAATTCGACCTGGCAGAATTTGGTATTACCAGTCTTCAAACGGTGGGACATAACCTGGTAGAACTATCTAAAAAGGTAGAATGGGAGACTTTAATTGAGGCCGTAACGTCGGCGCCACGAAGATTATTGAATCTTGAAGCACCTAAAATCAAAGAAGGTGAGGTAGCCAACCTGACCTTGCTTGATCCTAACAGGAAATGGGAGATGAGCAACAGCACAAATTTGTCAAAATCAGAGAATTCTCCGTACTGGGGATCTAAGCTTATCGGGCAGGTTATTGCTACGTTTGCCAATGGCAGAAGTTATTTGGCACGTTAATCAGACCTTGATATGAAGCATATTCTACCCCTGCTTAAAGTAGCTTCAAAATACTCGCTTACGGGCTCATTGCTGGCAATTGCGCTTATTTTAGTACTCTTTTACACAAACAAGCACCCGTTGCTTATTCCGATAGCTTATGACTATCGAATATTATTATTCGGTGTATTCATCTACTTCAGCATTCGAGAATTCAAAACATACCATAATAATGGTGAGCTTCATTTTTGGCAAGGGCTCATAACGGGTATTTTCTTTTACTTGATTTTAGGACTTTTGGTAGGCTCATTTATTGGTGTTTTTAGTGCAGTAGAGCCTTCCTTTCTCGAAGAATTTATACAAGCCAATGTTAAGGGGCTGCAAATGAATAAATCCGAATTTACTACGGAAGGTCCTGTTACCTTAAGTGAGGAGGAATTTGCACGTCAGCTAGAGTTGACTAAAGCTACCAAACCAATAACTTTAGGAATAGACTACTTTATAAAAAGTTGTGTTATAGGCTTCTTCTTCTCTGTAATATTGGCCGTAATCTTAAGAAAAACCGAACCCAGAACGTAGACAATCAATATTTTGACCGCTCAACTTTATTAAGAACCTTGCATGCTCAATTTTTTTGAGTTTCATAAATGGAATTATATTTTGCACATGCATTAAAAGAAAATTACTAACCTAAAACTTATAATATGGAAGAAACAACCGATCAGCCTTCAACTAAACAAATCGTATTAAAATGGGGCCTCATTCTTGGTCTTATTTCATTGGTTACGTCAATTATCACTTTTACAATGGGTATCACTAGCAGTGCCATGAGCTTTTTAGGAGGAGCTATTTCTATAGTTGTCATTGTACTTGCTCATAAAGAATATAAAAATGATGGTGACGGATTTATGAGCTATGGTAAAGGACTTGGAATTGGAACACTACTATCCCTGGTTAGCGGAGCTATTTCAAGTGTATTCTCATATGTATATCTGAAGTTCGTTGATGCTAGTTATCTAGATGTTGTCCGCGATGAACAGATAGCACAAATGCAAGAAAGTGGTATGCCTGATGATCAAATTGAACAAGCATTGGAGTTCAGCTCTTTTTTCTCAACTCCTGAGTTTATGCTGATAGCAGGTCTTTTTTTCGCAGCGTTCTTTGGTTTTATTCTATCTTTGATTATTAGTGCATTTACCAAGAATAACGATCCTAGCTTGGAGATATAAAAATAATTAATGACTGAAATTTCTATTGTAATTCCTTTATATAACGAAGAGGAATCACTTCCGGAATTAACAAATTGGATAAGCCGTGTGATGCAATCACACGGCTTTACTTATGAAATTATTTTTGTTAACGATGGAAGTACAGATAATTCTTGGCAGGTTATTCAAGAACTAGCCCTTAAAACTGCGGAAATAAAAGCACTTTCGTTTAACAGAAATTATGGTAAGTCAGCGGCGCTAAACACAGGTTTTAAGCAGGCATCTGGCGAGGTTATTATTACCATGGATGCCGATTTGCAGGACAGCCCAGATGAGATTCCCGAGTTATATAAAATGATCAAAGAACAAGGGTATCATATGGTGTCTGGCTGGAAAAAAAAGCGTCATGATCCCATTTCTAAAACCTTGCCCTCTAAGTTTTTCAATTTTATTACCAGTCAAATTTCCCGAATAAAACTTCATGATTTTAATTGTGGACTTAAGGCCTATCAGAATAGAGTGGTTCAGAATATTGAAGTACATGGAGAAATGCATCGTTACATTCCCGTAATCGCCAAGTGGAATGGCTACCATAAGATCGGGGAAAAAGTAGTTGAGCATCATGCCCGTAAATATGGTACTACTAAGTTTGGCCTTGAACGCTTTGTTAATGGTTTTTTGGACCTGGTGAGCATCACCTTTGTGTCGAGATTCAAAAAGAAACCCATGCATTTTTTTGGTTTGCTTGGTACGCTTTCTTTTGTTACCGGGTTTCTCATTACGGCATGGGTAATAGGCGATAAAATATATCGAATCAACACTAAACTACCTGTAAGGGAGGTGGTGGATCAACCGCTGTTCTTTTTAGCGCTTGTCGCTCTTATAATTGGTGTTCAGTTGTTCTTGACAGGCTTCATTGCCGAAATGATGGCTATGCGGTCACACTCAAACGATGAATACTTAATACAGGATAGTATCGGTGTTGAGTGATGCGCTTCTATTCTATTATTATCCCTGTTTACAATCGCCCTAATGAGGTTGACGAACTGCTGGGAAGCTTAACCAAACAAACGTACAAACACTTCGAAGTGATCATTGTTGAGGACGGTTCTACGGACAAATGTGATCATTTAATTGAAAAATATGATAGCCAATTACGGCTTCAATATTTTTATAAGCCCAATACAGGGCAAGGTTTTAGCCGGAATTTTGGTTTTGCAAGAGGAAAAGGCGATTACCTTATTGTTTTTGACTCCGATTGTTTAATACCAAGCCACTACTTGCAAACGGTTGACGATTTCCTGAATAAAGAGCCCCTGGCGGCTTTTGGCGGTCCGGATAGGGCAATGGATAATTTTACGACCGTACAGCGAGCCATAAGTTACTCTATGACCTCTATTTTTACCACGGGTGGCATCCGGGGTGGGGAAAAGAGACTTGGAGCGTTTCATCCCAGAAGTTTTAATATGGGCATAAGCAGGCAAGTGTTTGAGCACACAGGGGGCTATATCATTACTCGTATGGGTGAGGATATAGAGTTCAGTATACGCATCATTGAAAAAGGGTTTAAAACGGGACTGATACCAAATGCATTTGTCTATCATAAGCGTAGAACAAGCTTAGGGCAGTTTTATAAGCAGCTCCACTTTTTCGGTAGAGCCAGGATAAATGTGGGCAGATTTTATCCTAAAGAGATAAAACCTGTTCATATTTTCCCTTTACTTTTCTTTATAGGTATACTGATAACTCCAATATTGGCTCTGCTCGGTTTTACACTTCTATCGTATATTGGCTTAACGGCCTATTTTCTATTCACCCTCCTAATTTTTATCGATGCTGCAATGAAGACCAAAAACGTTGGGGTAGCTTTAGTAAGTGTTGCGGCGGCCTTCACTCAGCTTATAGCCTATGGGCACGGTTTTTTTTCCGAGAGTTGGAGAAGGGTTATAAGAGGCTAAAAAGAAGCTTCACTCAATCGATGCTCTTACTGGCGTTTTTCGCAGAAATAAATTATTTCATCTTTGGGTAAGGCATATCTTTCGAATTCTTCACCAGAAAAGCTGTTTATAAAATCATCTTCCCGCACATGGAAACCGGCCTTTCGGATTCTATCAGGGTAGTCTTTGCCATAGAGCCTCACGTGATCATCCTGGCCATATATTTTTTCTCGTTCCCGGGGATCAGTAATGCTTTTATCCTCGAAAGTCGCCTCGTCCAACGGGTAAAAAAAAGGTACTTGCAT
>JBCDHA010000133.1:0-8309 GCA_038750705.1 Bacteroidota bacterium | reverse complement strand
ATGCCAATCATAAGATGTAATTAGGTGATAAGATTTGATTTTAAGGCGTTGAAAACGTTTGCGCTTAATTTTCGCTGCACACGTTTGCTTTAACGTTAAAGCAAGGTAAAGTAATAAGCTGAGGTTTACAAAAAAAATGCATAAAAAATATAATATGGATGTGTTTTACGATTAAATCAAAGATAAAGGGACGGTTTATGCCCATTTTGTACGCGCTACATGATCAAATACGCAAAGCCTTAGATCTACTTTTTAATACAATAGCCGGTTGCTGTCCTTACTTTCTCCTTAGTCGATGAAGCTTTCAGGCAGGTTTGTTCTTTTTCTTAGCCTAATTTAGCGAATAGGCCGAGCATCTGCTTCTCTTAACGCAAACCTCCGGCTACGGTCTTGAGCTTTCTGCCAAGTTTACAAAATAATATGCTTAGGGTATTTAGAGACATCAAGATACCATTTTTTCAGTCCTCGCGGGGTATTTGCTTGGTTTGATAAATAGAGACCCCTTGAGGATCGTTTGTATACATTGTTTAGACAGCCTTTACACTTACTTTCGGCGAGCAACTAAGCTAAATTGCCAGTAGACGCTTAGGTCAAAATCATTTTGATACACGTGCTTATTTAGCGATGATTAACTTTCTAGTGCTATTCTTTAACTTCATCAGGTAATATCCGTTTTCTAATGATGAAAGATCAATCGTTCCATCGGAAGATTTAATCAATCCCTTGTAAATTATTTTGCCTTGTGCATTAATAATAATAAACTCATCGTTTGCTTTACCCGCAGAGAGCGTAAATACTCCGTTTCGACTTGGTACGGGATACAGCGGGACGGTTGCACCCAAATCATCTTCTTCATCAAACGTATGATGATCTGTCAATTCGTCTGCCAATCTTGCATTAGATGCCGGAGACTCTACTTCAATCAGCTTCCATTTAGTTAAATTCGTGGTGTCCTGGTAGTAGGCTGCCTCTTGAAACTCGTTTGGCCCTATAAAGCCACTGGTATCACTCCTTTTAATTCTTATTTGCCCGTCAGCCAGTGTCCACACTTCCCACACTAAAGTATCTGCGGTTTGGACCGGGGATAAACTGTCATTATTCCACTTAATATTATTGTCAAAATCCCTAACCATCATGCCTTTCTCTTCCGACAGATTGTCAATATTGTAGGCCGTAGTACCCGGAGTGGCCGCAGTGTTTGTTTTTACAAAAGTCCAGGTATTGAAATCGTCTTCTACACTAGTAACTGTGCGCAACTCAAACTCCTTTGATACATTTTGCCTCCTTGCTTTTTTTTTGTCGTTGGCGGTCAGGTAAGTACTGGAGAATTCATTGAACAAACGATAGTTCTTACCTTCCTGAAGCACCGCAGAAGGGGTTTCGATCTTTTCGAGAAACCAGTGGGCTTGGTTTGCCGAAGAATCGTTCGTAAAATATACCTGCTTGCTACTATTCGCGGCAAGGTATTCTTCGGTAACCCTGTTTCTAATGGTCACGAACCCCGCGATATTTCCGAATACCTCCCATTCATATTCATCGCCAAATTCTTTCGCGACATCGCCCGTCCATTTGATAAGCTCACTATCAGCATCATATTTTATGGTTTCTTTGTTCGGAGACTTGTTGTCCAGATTGAAGAAGCCATCTTCGGTCAGAAAGAATTGCCATCTTCGGTTAGTACTTTCGCTGAACCCTGCAATTTCGAGTTTGCCGTTGTTTATGGCTTTTAAATAGTTATTATTAACAGCCGCACTCCTTATCCTGTACCTGGCCAAGGTATCAATATCCCCGACTACGATTAGACTTTCGTCGGTTTTATCCGTACCGATGACTACATTTCGGTTGGCATTGTAGGGATATCGTACGTACATGGGATCTTCGAACCCTCGCTGAAAAATAAATACAGGATAGCCCACTGATATCTCTTCGGACAAGTCTGAGGATGCGATGGTTTTCCCTAAAGTGGCAGGCACTGCCGCTACTTCCCTTTTGATACTTTGCACCGGGTTTCCCTGAATGGGAAAATCAAATTCTCCGGCCGTTAATTGTCCCCATTTAACTTTTGATAATCCCGACCTATTTATTTCGGTACCGTTTTCATCAAAGAAAAGAATACTATATCTCGGTTGCGCTTTAACCTTTGAGATTTTCTTGTCGTAAATCGCCGCAATTTCGAGACCCGGCAACTCGTCTGTTAAATTAATCATCGCCGTATCTATGGGACTTCCAACACGAAAGTCTTCTAAAAATGCCAAAGAGGTTGACGGGTTAATTTCCAGCACGCTATCCGGGAGGATGGACTTGAAATTAGGTTGATCCGGGGCGTTGATATCGGTGAAAACGGTAATGCGCTTTTCATTTTTATCGATACCATCACTTGCATCTTTATCACTTCCTTTATCTTTCTTTGAAGCTTGAAAGTCGAATAGGTCATCGTAATCAATGTCAGCTGTATTGGGAGGGTAATCTTTATCGGTATACCAAGTGTATACATCTGTATTGGGTTGATCATACACGGACACATTTAACTTGAAGAATACACACTGTAACACTATGGGATAATCGACGTTGCTGAAGGTATTCCCTTGCACTATATTAGCCTCCGTATTTACTTTGATACCTATGTTGGTATCTATAAAATGGTTCCCCTCAAGCGTATCGTAGAAAGCATAATCCCTGCCTTCACCGCTTGCGTCGTTCTGTCCGCTGTTTCTCCCCATTCTGGAACCCTGGTGGATGCCCACAGTGTAGCCGGTAAATGTATTGTTCTTTATGGCATTTTTATGCGGCATTTGTTCCCTGATATTAGAATTACCTGATCCATCGGGTTCCCCGGCATTTCTGTATACGGAAATGCCTATTAATCGCTTGCTGGGTCCGGAGTTCGTGGTGTCCTTAGTGCCGTAAAAAGTATTATTAACCAATTGGGTATTCCAGTAGGTATCTCCCACAAAATCTCCGTAAGAGATATTTTTCTGAGAAATCAGATTATCACCGAAAGTGCAAAATTTAAATGCATTGCCGGTACTTTTTGACGCGGAATAAACGCCTGTGCTATTGTTTTCGGCAATCGTACAATTGAGGAATGTAGTTCTTCTCCCCTTCAAATATATACCTCCGCCACAACGCATAAATGCGCAATTTTTCACAAGTGCGGGGTGATTGTTTCCTGCACTCCGAAATCCTTGGGCAAAGCCATATATCGTAAAATTTTTAATAATAGTGCTATCGGCCACAAGCGAATCATTGCCGATCGTATATTGCATGAATCTTTTGCTAATCAGATTATTGTCAAAAGGTTTTTCTTTGTCAAAACTTTTTTGCCAAAGTTCTGAAATGGAGGCGGTTAAAAGTGCAGAATCTCTTCCGTCAACGATCAAATTATTGCCATCTACGCATATTCCAGCCTTAGAGAAAGAAAAAACGGATACGCCCTGAAAATCGTCGCTTAGTACGGGAACCCATTTAGACTTTCGATAGCCAAACCAAACGGATGTATCTAATTGAATGGTTGAAATAAGTTCCCCTTGGGCATTGTATAGTTGCGGGTTGGCTGCTTGATCCCATGGCTCAAATAAAATTCCTTTTCCCACATCTTCTAATTCCCATTTGGTGTCGTCTCCTAATCCAAAGGACCAGCTCACATGACCAAGGCTGTCGGCAGTAAGAAAGCCACGGTCGCTTTTTCTGGAATCGATTCGGATCTGTCCGTTGCCCAAATCAATGATTTGCCATTCTTTGTCGCTGTTTGTCACGTTTGGCTCAATGGACACCCATTTAACCACATTACCAGCATCATTATCTAATACTCCACGATTTTTGGTGAGGTTATCAATATTGTATAATCCGGGGGACGACTCTGAAAATCGCCACTCAAAATCTAGTGTAGTTGGGTTAATTTCAGTCTTCAAATTTCCATTGGTACGGGTTACCAAGTACAAACCATTTTTAACATTTTTAATTCTGTAGGTTCCAATTAGATCAATAGCTTCTGTATCCAATGCCATGGAAACGGTCAGCACGAAAAAAATCAGGCGGGTTCTCATCGTTTTTTATTTTTGCTTTAACGTTTAAGCAATTTAACAAAAATAGAAGAAACACAAAATCATCTACTTAATTTTCCTTCGAAAATCGTATTGCTGATCTTTCCCGGGCTATTTTCGATGAGGTCTAAAAGAATTGCGATGGATTCTTTGCATATTTTTTCTATCGGCTGAATAACCTGCGTAACCGGGTAATTGTAAAAACTAATGACCTCATTATTATCAAAGGCTAGAATTTCAATGTCCTTAGAAATTTTCAAACCTAAATTATGGATCGCTTTGAGGCCTTTCAAGGTTAGTGTATTTGTAGTAAAAAATATGGAGTCGACTTTTCTTTCATCGACTAACGATTTAACGCATTTATAAATATCATTATCATTTTGATTATACTTTATACGTTTAATAAGTTGCTGGTCTACCCTCATCTTATTATTCTTAAGTGCCTCTAGATATCCCTTTAATCTATCTTTATGATTATTTAAATCCGAATCATAGGTAACAATACCCATTCTTCGTGATTTGTTTTTGATTAAATGGTTCACCGCTTTGTAACTGGCCAAAAAATTGTCCGTCATTACAGAATTACACGATATGTCGTCAAATCTTCGATCTACTAATACAAAAGGAGTCTTCTCCGCTAATAGCGTCCTTATTTGATCTTGGCTATTTTCCGTCGGGACTATAATAAATCCGTCAACCTGTCTTGATGATAAAAAATTTAATACCCTTTCCATTTTTTCCGGTCTCTCATCAGATGATCCAATGATAACTGTATAATTATTTTTACTGGCTTCATCTTCAATTATGCGAGCCATATTCGCAAAAAAAGGATTGGAGATATCTGCTAAAATAAGCCCAATTGATCTAGACTTCTGATTTTTTAGACTGCGCGCAAAATGATTGGGCTTATAATTAAGGCGCTCTGCCGTGGCACGAATTTTTTTGGCCATCTCCTTACCGACGCGACCTTCTTTTTCGCGATTATTGATCACGTACGAAACTAGGGTGGCTGATACTCCCAGTTCGTTGGCAATGTCTTTCAATGATACTTTTTTCTTTTTCAAGACTTACATGGTGCTTTTTTAAAAAATTTGAGTTAAGTAACTCAAATTATATTCAATAGTAATAGTGTTGTTGCTGAATTGGTTTAGTGATCCATCCATGATTGATCATTTCGCGCCATTACAAGTGTATTTCAACTGTATTTTCATGAATAGGTTTAATTTTTAATACTTGCTTTTTTCTTTAAAATCATTTACCATAAGACGATTATGTCATAAATGCATATTAGGGATTTATTAGGACTTTTGCTTCAACATAAAGGTGCATTTATGAAATATGATTTTTAAAAAACTGTCGATCCAACAATGTTTATTGAAACACAAAGTTCTTAAATCTTGCAAATTGGCTAATTGCCCATTGTAGCTAGTACAGAAGTTTTATCTAAGCAGCATCTGAACGTCTAAATTTTTAGTCGGCTGAGGATAATCACAGCTAATAACACTGGCGCTGCCAAGATTATACGGACTAGAACTTTCGCATCATCGAATGACCGTGACCCTGATGATCTTCAATTCTGATAATTCGTAAATGACGATAAGTTCAATGGGCTCATCATTCCCCATCCGCCCTGTAATTTTTTCATGATCTATAACGGTATTGCCGAGTATCATCCGGTTTTTAAGTTCGGAATGTAAGTTAGGTGATTTTTCAAATAAATTTTTGTAGAGCTTTCTAACCTCTTCCTTACCGTCTGCCAATAATTTTCCATCCGCATGATTAAATAGTCTCACGTTATCGCTAAACAACGACATAAAGCCATCAATATCACGATTGTTATAAGTATCCAGTTGTTGTTGCACTATTTCCTCAGGATTACGTTTCTGTGCTGAACAGTTTATACTGAATAGAATAAATAAGACAATTAAAAATTGTTTGATCTGATTCATGGTGCTATTGACGTTCATCTTCGAAATATTTTTTAACCTAAAGATATAAACCACTCATAAAATCGCTAATTACTATTCGAGAGCTTTTCTATATCTTCAAATGCATTAATCACAGACTCATGAAGATCAGAATTTTTATATTTCTAGCGTTACTCCCAACAATATTATCTTTTGCACAGATAAACCCGAAATGGACGCGCTATCCCGCTATTTCACCGGATGGCTCGGCCATTGCTTTTACCTATAAAGGTAATTTATATCGTGTTCCGGCCACAGGCGGCGATGCTACTCAGCTTACCTTTCATGATGCTCATGATTACATGGCCGTTTGGAGTAAAGATGGGAAAACACTTGCTTTCGCATCAGACCGTTACGGTAATTTTGATATCTATACTATGGATGCCCAGGGTGGGCCGGCTACCAGGTTGACTTACCATAGTAATGATGAAAAACCATATACCTTCAGTGCGGATAATTCAGAAGTGCTTTTTGGAGCGGTACGGCTTGATGACGTTAATCACCGGCAATACCCAACCCGGGTCCAGCCCGAACTATACAGTGTTTCCGTAGCCGGTGGCAGAGTGGATCAGGTGTTTACGGTACCGGCAGAATACGTGCAAGTGAGTGATAATGGAACCCAAATGGTGTATCATGATCTAAAGGGCTATGAAGACGAATTCCGAAAGCATCATACTTCAGCCATTGCTCGTGACATCTGGACCTATGATGTAGCTACAAAAGAGCATAAAATGATCACCTCTTTTGCCGGAGAAGATCGCCATCCGGTTTTTGGGAATAACAGTATGGTCTACTACTTAAGTGAAAAAAGTGGCATATTCAATGTCCATAAAATGAATTTAAGCAATCCTTCTCAGGAAGAGCAGCTTACCAATTTTAAAGTACACCCCGTTCGATCTTTGAGTATTGGCAACGGTGTTCTTACATTCAGTTTTGACGGTGAGCTCTACACCCTAAGGGATGGAGAAGAGCCTAAGAAAGTTGCCATTACTATTCGTACCCAGCAGGGCAGTAATAGCGATAAGTTTATTTCTATAAATGGGGGAGTGGGGGAAATGGATATTTCTCCTGATGGCAAGGAAATAGCTTTTGTAGCCCGGGGAGAAGTATTTGTCACCTCTGTTGACGGATCGCTTACCAAAAGACTTACAAATACACCGCAACGCGAGCGTTTTGTCAGCTTTACTTCCGATGGCAAGGCGGTTACCTATGCCAGTGAGCGTGACGGTAAGTGGAGTATTTATCAGACCGCAAGAGAACGTAAAGAGGAACCTTTTTTCTTTGCTTCCACCTTACTCAAAGAGGAGGCTCTGGTCAGTAATGATAAAGATAATTATCTGCCGGCCTTCTCTCCGGATGGAAAATATCTTGCTTTTGTAGTAGACAGGAGAACATTGAAGGTAATGAACCTGGAAACCAAAGCAACTACCACTTTACTTACTCCGGACGATCTATACCACTTTCAAGATGGAGACAAGTATTTTACCTGGAGTCCGGATAGCCAATGGTTGCTCGTAGGGTGGGGGGCCACGTTGAGTAACGGAGAGGTCTTGCTAATCTCAGCCGATGGAAAAAAAAGAATGAACCTTACCGAGAGCGGCTACTATGATTACGCGCCTAAATGGGTGAACGGAGGCAAACAGATGCTTTGGTTTAGTAACCGCAATGGCCTGAAGAGTTATGCCACCAGCGGACGCACCCAATCTGATGTATATAGTATGTTTTTCACGAAAGATGCCTGGGACAAGTTCAATATGTCCAAGGAGGATTATGAGCTGATGAAGGAAATTGAAAAACTCGAAGAGAAGGATAAAGACAAAGAGGATGACGATGATAAAAAGGGAAAAAAGAAAGGGAAGAAAGGCGAGGACAAAAAAGAGGATCAAGAAAAAGTTGAGCCACTGAAATTCGACTGGGAAGACATTAGGGAAAGAAAGAGTCGATTCACCATACACTCTTCAAGATTGGGTGATGCCGTGTTATCCAAAGACGGAGAAAAGTTATATTACCTGGCTCGTTTTGAAAAAGGATACAACCTCTGGAAAACGGAATTAAGAACAAAAAGTACCAGCATGGCTATTTCACTGGGGGCGAGTTCAGGTAGCCTGATGTGGGATAAAAAGCAGGAAAACCTATACCTTCTGAGCGATGGCAAAATTTCCAAAGTAGATGTAGACGGAGGAAAAACTACCCCTGTAAAGATCAAGGAAGAAATGAAATTAGACACCGATGCCGAGCGTGAGTTTATGTTTGATCACATTTGGCTACGTACCGATGCCATTTTTTATCATTCTAACTT
>JBCDHA010000132.1:0-8309 GCA_038750705.1 Bacteroidota bacterium | reverse complement strand
TACTGTGCTCTCGCTAATGAACAAACTTTCCCCGATTTCTTTGTTTGACTTTCCTTTTATCATTTCGGCAAATACTTCACTTTCGCGCGTACTGAAATCCAGTTCTTTTACCTTTTTTTTATTTAAAATGACTCCTTCATCTATTTTCTGCTTGTTGAGCAGTTTTCCTATCAGTATACCAAAGCCAATAAATATAGCAGCAAGTGTTACCGCCAAAATTTCATTTGTAAAGGACTTAGTGGTTAATGAGTATTTGCTGAGTTCTACCAAAAGCATGAGAGCAATGGCCAATAGCCCGAATCGAAGTACTATTCTTTTCACGAGCTAAAAATTAAACAAATGAAAACAGTATTACCAATAGCGGTATTTTAAAACAGGCTGAGCTGCCCTGAACGTCTTAACGCAGGACCGCTTACCGTCATTCCACCGTACCTGTAAGATATACGCCTCTCTGACTGGATAATTTTATCAAAATGTGAGTGATCCGGCTTAAAATTGGCCTCTATATTTAAGGCTTGTTTGTGTAGATTGTTAAGGGCTTTCTTCTTATCCGAACGATCAATTTTGGCTTTGTTAACTACGTTTTTTAAGACAGCGATAGTCTCATCGTACACTTTCAAAGGCACGGGAAACGGGTGTCCGTCCTTACCTCCATGTGCAAATGAAAAGCGGGCAGGATCTCTGAACCGGCTTGGCGTACCGTAAATGATTTCGCTCACTAAAGTAAGAGACTGAAGAGTTCTCGGACCTAGCCCTTTTGTTAATAAGAGGTTTTCAAAGGTAGAAATACCTGAATCATAGGCCAGAGCCAAAACGCTACCTAACCGTTTTAAGTCAACATCCGCACCGCTAATACTATGCCGGCCTGGCATTTTAATGTGTCTGATTTCTTTAAGAATCTTATCGGGGTTATTCTTACTTATTTCAAGTATTGCAGCTTTGGTTTCTGTGGATTCTGCGGCAGTAAGGTTTAAAATGGGGCCTTTATTTTCGCCGCAAACTGCTTTATGAGGTTCTTGAACAAAGGATTTAATACTATCGGAATGCCAGTGGTATCTTCTGGCAAAGCCATTATTAGTATTCATGCCTTGCTGCACAACGGCCCATTTACCCTCGGTAGTAACAATAAAGCTGTGCAAATAGATATTATAACCATCCTGAACGGCTGTATTATCTACCTTGGCGCTGAGCTTGCTGCTATTTACCAAAGTTCTCCCATTTAGCCCTGTCTTATTGGCAAGGGCAGTAAGTTCTTGGGGAGTTTGCAAGGAGTACTTGCCTCTTCCACCGCAAATGAATATACCTAATTCTTTTGACCTTAGGTTGAGAGATTTTTTTAACGCACCCATTACGGATGTTGTTATACCGGAAGAATGCCAGTCCATTCCTAGTACACAGCCAAGTGATTGAAACCATAATGGATCACTAAGCCTGGTCAGAAAAGCGTCTCGTCCATATTCTTGAACTATAACTTCTGAAATTTCACCGCCTAGCCGGACCATTCTTTCCGCGAGCCAATAAGGTACTTTGCCATTGTGTAAGGGTAAGTCAGCGTGTCCTGAATTTTTCATAAATCAATTATACTAAAATAATTAGTTATTTATACTAATTATTTTAGTAAATTTTGACTGTCACATTGCATTAGTTAGCTTAGGAATATGGGAAAAAAGTATATCGTATTTACACTCGTATTTGCTGCTATCTCCGTCAGCGTTGCTATCGCTCAAAAGCCTTACTTCCCTGATCAATATTGGCAAGAGAAGAATCCTGGTGAATTAAAAGTTAAGGCAGATGCAATTAGCGATGCCGTAGAATTCGCTCTCGGCAATGAGTATCAAGGTTCCAGAGATTTACGCCAGGCCATACTTAAGGGTTTTGAAAGGGAACCTTTTCATGAGATTGTTGGCCCCACAAAAAAGAGAGGCGGACCCGCCGGGTTAATCGTTAAAAATGGATACATAATTGCGAAATGGGGTGACTTAGATCGCGTTGATATGACGTTTAGCGTTACCAAAAGTTATCTTTCCACTGTAGCAGGATTGGCCTATGACAGGAAGTTGATTGCTGTCAAAGATAGGGTAGGTGACCTGGTATGGGATAAAACCTTCGCTGGGAAACACAATGAGAAAATAACCTGGGATCATCTGTTAACACAATCTTCCGACTGGTCCGGTACCTTATTTGAGATGCGCGACTGGGCGGACCGTCCTCCTCGTGAAGGTGATATTGATGACTGGAAAAACCGCAAATTTGAAGAACCCGGAAGTAAATTTGAGTATAACGATGTGCGTGTTAACGTGCTCAGTTACTCACTTTTAAACCTTTGGCGTGAATCGTTACCTCATGTGCTTAAAAGCGAAGTTATGGATCCTATTGGTGCCTCAACTACCTGGAGGTGGTTTGGATATAATCATTCATGGGTAAATATAGATGGCTATAAGGTACAGTCTGTCAGTGGTGGAGGTCACTCGGGTGGCGGTATATTTATTAACACATGGGATCAGGCTCGTTTTGGCCTGTTATTCCTGAGAAATGGAAATTGGGATGGTAAGCAAATCATCTCAAAAGAATGGATTAGCAGGGCTACCACTTCTTCAAAAGCAAATGAGAGTTATGGTTATATGTGGTGGCTTAATAAAGGTAACAGAAAATGGGAAGGTATAGATGAAAACGTATTTTATGCGGCCGGTTTTGGAGGCAACTTTATAGTGATCGACCAGGATAAGGACCTGATGGTAGTCACACGGTGGTTAGAACCTTCTAAAATTGGCGAGTTCATTAAAATAGTTTATCAGGCTCTGTAATATCAAAAGCCGCAGTATTAGCCGGATTGTCTGAGTTGATTATCCTTATTCCGATCTGATTTTAAAATGTTATCTGTTTGATCTCAGGTATCCGGAAAAAAACAAAGGCGGATGATACTCACCCGCCTTCGAACTCACTTCAAGAACTGGTTACCTTTCCCTCAACATGAAAAATACAGGTACCATCATCCTTACTCTTACTGGCTTTCCGCGTTGCTTACCAGGAATCCATTTAGGAGCGCTTTTCAATACTCTTATGGCCTCCTCGTCGCATCCGGCGCCAATGCCTTTAACAACCTTAAAATCACCGAGGGTTCCGTCTTTATTCACCACAAACTGAACAAATACTTTACCCTGAACTTTTGTTCTTAACGCTTGATTAGGATAGTTAATATTTTCAGATACGTAGGCCATAAAAGCTTGGAGCCCTCCCTGAGGCTGTGGCTGAAACTCTACAATATCAAATATTTCATCAGCAACTTCTTCCTCCATCACATCCCCCATATCCATTCCCTCTGTATCTACCGTTTCCACTACACTTTCCTGGGTAATTTCCACATCAAAATCAATTTCAATTTCCTCTATTATCTCGTCTACAGTCTCAATAATATTAGGCTGCTGAAGTTTCTTTTGGGGAGGCGGGGGAGGCTGCTGAGTGATTGGGATATCCAAAACCTCATCGAATAATTCGGTATTACCGGCTACATCTAATTCACCGGCTCTTTCATAGGTTTTCCATTCAAATAAAATAACTACAGAAAGGCAGCTTAAAAATAAACCTATGCTAAAAGCAAGTGACTTACTCGCAAGAAACTTTTGATGTCTGTATTTTTTTGCATTGATTAAAAAATCCACCATTTCAAAAGTTTGAAAGGGATCTGCTTTTTGTGGCTTTTTGAAGCTAACCTTCATGCCACTACTCTTTTGTTCTGCGGGATTATACTTAGGAAGTATCATGACTCTTGAAGTTTGTTTACTGTAAGTTCCACTTTCCCGGATAGCTATGGTATGAGCAGTGTTTGGATTTATATTGATCTATATCAGGATTGATATTTACCTCAATAATAGATAGGTGTTTTACCCTATTTTTAGCTGATATTGAATCACAATGGCTGATTTTCTTTCCTCCGACCGCCTCGTTTCTTTGTTTACCACGGGCCAATTTTGGTAGCCCAGATTAAGCTTTGACCGATGACCATTAAAAAGGAAGTTTATACCCGATTCAAGGTTGACAACGTTGCCATCTAAGGCATTGAGTTTTAAAAAATCTATAGACGTGTAAAACTGAATGGCTTTTTGTGAAGCTTTTAAAGGCTTTAATATAGCGGCATCTATATGAAGATTGTCCCCAGAGCCGGAAACAAACCGGCTTACGCCTTTACCATTGAGAGCTGTACTGGCAGTGATTCCATCGGCAGCATTATTAGCGCCTACTTGGCGAATGAAATTTGGGCCGAGGTTATGATGGTGGTAGCTTACATACCCTGTGACTACATAGCCTTTGTAAATTTTACTTTCATAGAATAAATCTACCGCAACGGATTTGGCCGCATAATAATTAGTATCTGTAGCCGTGGCAATTACTGTCGTGCTTGGCTGATAAAGCGATCCAAAGCCAATGTTAAATATTTCTTTCTTACCATGGTAGCTACCTCTGGCATAGGCTGAAGTCTGCTTTTCTTTGTCTTTAAATTGAAATTTAAGGTAGGTAGAGATCTGGTAGTCAGGGGCAATGGAGGTAAAGTTAATGGCTTCATTGGGTACGTTGTCTTCAGGCGCCGTAGGCTTGGCAAGCACAACCCTGTAGTCAAATATACCAACCTGGCCATTCGCAAATACACTCATTTTTCTTAATAAATCATCAGAGCGGTTAAGAAGAGGAAGAGCGCCAAATTGAATATCTGTACCCAAAGCGCCTGATGTGGAAGGGGCAGTGTATCTGGATAAACCCACCCAGGAGCTTTTTCCCCCTCCGAAGCCCAGCCAGCTTTTCCATTGATAATGCAAGTAAGCATCTAACAATTTGGGCTGACTCTCAAGGGAACTGCCCACATTATTGTTACCAATGGACAGGTTAAACTTAGTTTTAGAGTCCAGTGAGCCATACAAATTTATGCGATACCTTCTTATACTAAGGTCAACAACTTCATCTTTCCTCTTCCCGTCAATTGTGGAGCCCGGATTCAGCTGTGCATAACGCGCCCAAAATTGTGTTGAAGCTGATACACCCAGATACTGGTCCTCATTTTCATTAAAAACCCTCTTTATACTTTGACCTAACGCTGCAGAGCTGGTCAACACTAATAAAAGAAGTAATCTTGTCTTGTTCATTGATCAGTACGTCAAGACCTCAAAATTTACTTTGTGGCTAAACAAGATTGAGTACGGGCACATTGGAATGGGCCACAATATTCTTAACCAGTCTGCCTTCAGATTCTAGTTGGTTACTTCCATGGTCTCTAAGCAGTACAGTTAATATATCTATGTCTTTTTCTTTAATGAAGTTCATGATCGATTGCTCTACATCCTCACTAGTAATGTATACATATTCATGATCGACATAGTCTAAATAATATTCCAGCGAAGCTTCGGCGCTATCATTGGTTTTGTTGTCCCTGTTGATATGAAGAAGATAAACTTTGGCTTTCATTAACATAGCCAGGTTCATTAGTGGTTTTAGGGCCGCTGAGTTTTTAATATCGTGAAAATCATTGGCGTAAGCTATACGTTTGATCTTTGTTTCTTTGTAATTCTCAGGTACCAACATCACTGGACAGTCCGTTATTTTTACCAACGCCTTAGACAAGGTAGAGCCATTGATTCCGCGCGTTCCCAGTACAAGAAGATCAGGTTTTTCAGCTTGGATCGTGCTTTGGATATCGCTTAATAAACCACCTTCCTTGGTAATTTCAAACTCGTATTCTAGTCGGGAAGGCAAAAGTTTAGCGTTTTCAAATCTTGCGAATAACTCTTTTATTTCTTCCAGATTTTCATTTCTGCGCTTTACATGAATTAAATGAATATGAGGTCTGAAAGATCCAAATACGTCCATAATAAAATCGATTGCATTTTCAGAAGCTGGAGACAGATCGATGGGTAATAAAATCTTTTGCATGACGGTGATGTTTAATTCAAATACTAAAGTAGTGCCGTGCAGGAAGACATGTTTTTACTGTGATCAGTATCTGATATGATTAAAATCATGGTTAAAGGAAAGTATTGAACTGCAACCGTTTGCGATCTTTAACCTACCTGATACGACGTGATTTCTTTAATTTTCTTGGCCAGCCTAATGAATTGCCTTACTTTTATTCTCACTGTTAATAAAAATCTTCTGAATCTTGAGTCAATTTATAATCACTGATGAAGCGGCGGCAGGCAAAGTGGGTAAAGCCAACCTGCTGACAAATGCGGATTTTAACCATATCAAAAATTCACATCAGCTTAGAAAAATGCTTCGCAGCAGAAAACGCGATATTGGAAAGATAGAGTTTACCATTGACTACGAGCGCCAACTTAAAAAACTACAGGTAGAATTAGTAAAGCTGCAAACTCATATAATCAAGAATAAACTACGTGTAGCTGTAATTTTTGAAGGCCGTGATGCTGCGGGAAAAGGGGGAACCATTAAACGCTTTATCGAGCATTTAAATCCGCGCTCTATGCGTGTAGTAGCGCTTGCTAAGCCTACTGATCGAGAGCGGGGCCAATGGTATTTTAGAAGGTACGTAAAGGTGCTTCCAAACGCCGGTGAAATTGTGTTTTTTGACCGAAGTTGGTATAACAGGGCGGTTGTAGAGCCGGTAATGGGCTTCTGTGAAGAAGATGAATACCAACAGTTCATGAGGCAAGTGCCGGAATTTGAACATATGCTCTTCGAGTCTGGAGTAATGATGACCAAATTCTGGTTTTCTATAGATAAGGAAGAACAGGCAAGACGGTTTTTATCAAGAGGTAATAATCCCCTAAAGCGCTGGAAATTGAGTCCGGTAGACCAAAAAGGACAAGAACTGTGGGATAAATACACCTATTACAAAGAACAAATGTTCAGTAGAACTCATACCTCTTACAGTCCCTGGATCATTGTTAAAACCAATACGAAGAAAGAAGCGCGCTTGGAAAGCATCCGCTATCTGCTTTCAGCATTTGAATACGAAGGAAAGGATGAAGCCGCAACCAGGGTACTGCCGGATCCAAATGTAATTATGAGGTTCCATAGATCAATTTACCACGACTAAGCATATGGCAAAATACTCGTTTACAAACACCGAACTAAAACTTCTGAACAGTAATCAAGCCATTAAACTGATGCTTGATAAAAAGCCGGGCTATGATCCTGAGCGGGTATTGAGATACGTGAGGTATGAATATGAACTGGAAAGAAGGCAGGTAGAACTTATTAAACTGCAAAACTGGGTAACAGAAAAAAAGAAACGTGTATGTATACTTTTTGAAGGAAGAGATTCTGCGGGTAAAGGCGGTGCCATAAGAAGAATTACGCATCATATGAATCCACGTTTTTATAAGGTTCATGCGCTTCCCAAACCTACTGAAGATGAAAGAGGCCAATGGTACTTTCAACGCTATATTATAAACCTGCCCAATCCTGGTGAAATAGTATTTTTTGATCGTAGCTGGTATAACCGTGCTGTAGTAGAACCGGTCAACGGATTTTGTACTGATGACGAGTATAAAAGATTTATAGAAGAAGTGAATGGCTTTGAGTCTATGATAACCAAAGACGGGATCATACTTGTAAAGCTCTATTTTTCAATCACGAAAGACGAGCAGGCAAGACGATTTGCTGACCTTCAGGAAAACCCGCTGAAGCGATGGAAAATGACACCTGTAGATCGTAAAGCGCAAGAGCTGTGGGACGTTTACACAAAGTATAAAGAGAAAATGTTTGCGAATACTGATACTAAGGAAAACCCATGGAAAATCTTAAAGGCCAATAGAAAAACCAAGGCGCGTCTGGAGGCTATAAAGTACATTCTTGATGTAATTCCTTATGAATGATTAGTCTTGTATAAAAAACCGATTTTTAGTCTAAATGAAAACACAATAGATACGTTATCCACGGCTCCTAAAAACCGTAATGATAAGACCTTTCGAATTTTTTAGCGGCCCGTTCAGAAAAGTTACATTCTTCCGAAAATCCATAACCTAAACCCATGGAATGGTCAACAAGAAATGTGTTGTGATAAACGATTTGTTTACTAATGTTGATTATAAAAGCTCTCATGAAAATACCTCTTTCCAATGTAGTAAAATTTGGATTGCTAAATACTGGTGTCCGACTAAATTTTTGAACCAGAAAAAAGTGCCTTTGAAGCATCCGGGAAAAGATTTTTCCTCAAAGCTGAAAACTACCCCCCACCCGTCAAATGGCGGGAGTAATTAAGAACTGCCCTTTAGGGAATTTAAAGGGTGTTTTTAGCGAATGATTCCAAATCAAAAAAACTTTTCTTGGTCGCCAGTATTTTCAAATAACGTTTTTTCATC
>JBCDHA010000131.1:0-8314 GCA_038750705.1 Bacteroidota bacterium | reverse complement strand
TGTATTGCCCATTTGTAAAGGCCTACATTCAAAAACACCCTGAATGGCAATGAAAATAAACCAGCCTACTTCACTTTACACATTATCTCTATCTTAGAATAATGGATAGAGAAGATCTTCAGAAGGGGATTGGCTGGTTCGAAAGTAGAGGTTGGAAGCCCTTCTCTTTTCAAACTGATACCTGGGAAGCTTACCTTAACGGTAAGCATGGTTTGGTGAACGCACCTACCGGAAGCGGAAAAACCTATTCATTAATCATACCTATCTTACTGCATGCCTTGAACAATCCTAAAAGCGCTGGTAGGGTGAGAGCTATTTGGATCTCGCCTATTCGTGCTTTGGCCAAGGAGATTGCCCTGTCCGCAGAAAGAGCTATTGAAGGCCTGGGGCTCAACTGGGAAGTGGGCATCCGTACGGGTGATACCTCACCAAAGGATCGCGCTAAGATGAAAACCAGTCCTCCCGAGTTTATGGTGACTACCCCCGAGAGTCTGCATATTATGCTCGCACAAAAAGGGTATCCTAAATACTTCAGGGAGCTTGAAGCGGTGGTCTGTGATGAGTGGCACGAGTTGATTGGTTCCAAGAGAGGTGTGCAGGTGGAGTTGGCTATGTCAAGACTTAAGACCATTTGCCCGGGCCTGCGAGTTTGGGGCATCTCCGCTACCATTGGCAATATGGATGATGCGCTGGATGCTTTATTAGGCAGCACTATAGTATCAGGACGCTATGAGGTGATCAAGGCTAAAATAAAAAAGGCCATTGAAGTAGAATCTATTTTGCCGGATGAAGTGGAGGATCTGCCATGGGCGGGTCACCTAGGTATCAAGTTGATTGATAAGGTTGTTCCTATCATTAAATCAAGCAACTCCACGCTCATTTTTACTAACACGCGATCATTTGCGGAGATCTGGTATCAAAAATTGCTGGATAGGGCTCCTGAACTGGCAGGTATTATTGCTATGCACCATGGGTCCATCAGTAGAGAACTGCGGGATTGGGTGGAGGATGCTCTACATAATGAGCAACTAAAAGCCGTTGTATGTACTTCCAGTCTTGATCTGGGAGTGGACTTTCGACCGGTGGAAACGATCATTCAGGTAGGAAGCCCGAAAGGGGTTGCGCGATTCATGCAGCGGGCGGGTAGAAGTGGCCATCAACCCGGGGCCTTAAGTAAGATCTATTTTGCTCCGACCCATTCCTTAGAGCTTATTGAATCGTCAGCTTTACGTAAAGCTATTCAAGATGGAATCGTTGAAGATAGAATACCCTACATCCGCTCTTTTGACGTATTAATGCAATATCTTATGACGTTGGCGGTGTCCGATGGGTTTGTGCCTGACGAGATATTTGAAGAGGTCAGAGGGACATTTGCTTACAACTCCATAACCAAGGAAGAATGGACGTGGCTGATCAATTTTATGGTAACCGGAGGTTCGGCTTTATCGGCCTACGATGAATACCAAAAAGCCGTGCTCGAAGAAGGTATCCTAAAAGTAACCAACCGAAGAATAGCGACCCGGCATCGGCTTTCTATCGGTACCATTGTAAGCGATACATCACTAAAAGTAAAATATGCTTCAGGCAAATACCTGGGTACTATTGAGGAGTATTTTATTTCCCGACTGAACCCCGGAGATGTATTTTGGTTTGCGGGTAGGAACCTGGAGCTGATCCGCATCAAGGATATGGAAGCTCAGGTGCGTAATTCTAAAAAGCGCGCCAAGGCGGTGCCTTCCTGGCAAGGAGGTAGAATGGCTTTATCATCACAGTTATCTACAGTGCTTAGGAATAAATTGCACCAAATATCTATGAGACAATATGCCGATGATATTGAATTATCATTTTTGGAACCGCTAATGGATTTGCAAGAGGAGCGTTCTTACCTACCTTCTAAAGACGAGTTTTTGGTGGAATATTTCACGAGCGGGGAGGGGTACCACGTGGTAATGTACCCTTTTGAAGGGCGACAAGTACATGAAGGCATGGCCGCTCTCTTGGCGCTGCGCATTTCCAGAATAGAGCCCATTACATTTAGCATTGCCATGAATGATTATGGCTTTGAATTGCTTTCTGATAAGGAGATTCCTATCTACGAAGCATTGGAAACGGATGTGTTAAGTATTGAAAATCTCTGGCAGGACATACAGGCAGGAATTAACTCTGTGGAAATGGCCAGGCGCCGGTTCAGGGATATTGCCTCTATCTCAGGTCTTGTATTTAAGGGGTACCCGGGCCAACAGATCAAAGACCGCCATTTGCAGTCTTCCTCCCAACTGTTCTTTGATGTGTTTCACGATCATGATTCGGAAAATTTGCTTCTCACCCAGGCCTATGAAGAAGTAATGGAGTTTCAATTGGAAGAAGCCCGAATAAGAACGGCGTTGCAGCGGATCAATCAGCAAAAGATTGTGGTGAAAGAACCTGAAAAACCTACACCTTTTGCCTTCCCGATCATGGTAGACCGGCTTTCTCGAGACCGTCTCACTTCAGAGTCTATGGAAGACCGGGTGAACAGGATGAAGTTGCAGTTTGAGTGACACTCAAAAATCACCCATTTTTTGTTAAAGGCCGTTGAACTTCTTTAAGGCGATAACCACTTCTTCATTATGACGATCAGGTTTGTACTTCACAGCCCGATCTTTTATATGAGTATAACAGATTGATATATACATCTTTAACATGTCAATTGTAAAGATACCCGAACCCTTGATAACAGCCCCCTATCGTTCTCGTTTGTAACGAGGATGCCTGAGAACTGTATCTCCGATTTATTTGATGGAAAAAGGAATCCGCTTAATGAAGTCATTCCCTTGGTAAAGGCATTACAAATGCTGGCATTTTCGTTTTAAATATTCTTTTGGCCCTCGTTGTGTTAAACAAGGAGTAGATCGGGGTCTTCAAACAGGCAAATATCCGTCTGGAAGGGTTATAGGAGTTAAGCTACGTCTCCGCCATGGGCTTCTACAGCTTTTAGGCCTTCTTCCAAGAGTATGTTCGAACAGCCAATTTCAAAGTTTTATATTGCTTTTTCCATGCGCATTCATGCTTCGATTATTAATTGAGTATCATTTTAGCTTCGTATCCGCTATCAAAATACCGTCACTATCCGCATAGATATAAGCTCCGTTATTGATACGTGTTCCTTCAATAATCAGCTCTTGGTATTGAATACCTTCATTGCGTTTACGGCTCTTGGCCGGGCAAGTGCCCAGGGCTTTAACTGCAATGGGCATTTCATTGATCTGACTGGAATCCCGGATGCATCCGTAAATAATAACACCGCTCCATTCATTATCAATAGCAATCTGTGCCAGGTTATCTCCCATTAAGGCGCATCGTCTGGAACCTCCGCCATCCACAACCAGTACCTTGCCTTTTCCATTTTGCTGAAGCTCTTTCTTAACGAGTGTGTTGTCCTCATAGACCTTCAGTGTAACGCATCGCCCGTGAAAGAGATCCAATTTTCCATAGGCGTTCATGGTGACATTCAGTACCGTGAGTTCGTCTTCAAACTCATCCCATAAATCAGCAGTTGGGTAGGTCATACTTACGGAAGTTGATAGAGTTTAGGCAAAAGATACAACTTCCTTTTGATATGTATCTATCCAGGCGGGCAGAATTGCAGTATAAAATGAAGAATCATCATTTACCGCTTTACACCTACAAACCGTGTCACTGATCCAACACCATTATGGTACGTTCCTTCGCTGAGTACCACTTCTTTTTCCGTAAGCTCTATTATCTCGTAATCCTTGAAGACAGTACTTATTTCATCTGTAGAAATGAGAAACGCCTGGTCGTTCGGTCCGCCCACTTTTTCATTTCGGCTTCTATAAGGCAGGTGGTTTTTGCCAAAGGCTTCCAGAATGATCTTTCCACCTTTTTTTACCAGACTGCTCAAATGTGAATGGTATTCCGAGCGAATTGAAGGTGGAAAGTGTGCATATATCAGTGCAACGACATCAAACTCACCTACGTGATAATTGAGTTCAGTCAGTGGTCCGACCTTATAGTCAATATGAGTCTCATTGGCTTTGGCCAGTTGCATCGCCTTATTTTTACCTTCAATGCTGATGTCAAAGGCCGATACTGTCCAACCCTGAATTGCTGCATATACTGCATTTCTCCCTTCACCCTCGGCTGCTAATAAAACCTTGCCAGCGGGTAGTTGATCCAGTTGTGCTTTTAAGTATTGATTAGGGCTAATGCCATACGCATAACTTTTTTCGCGATAGCGATCATTCCACATGCTTAACCAATTATCTTCCATATCCATAAAAACTAACGTTGTATTGCTACAATATTCGGAAGAGGTGAAGTTGAATAATTAGGACAGATCTAAAGTTCCATTGGATTTACCTGAAGTTTTTACGAAATAAGGAAGGGGACACGCCGATGTGTTTTTTAAAAAACCGGATGAAGTAAGAATTATCGTCAAAACCTAAATAAAAGGCTACTTCATTTATCTTTTTAGAGGTAGCCAAAAGTTGTCGCTTTGCTTCTACAATCAGGTGCTCATTGATCAGAGTGGAACATGTTTTCCCTACGAGAGACTTGGTGATGTGGTTAAGACGATACGGTGTCATATTCATTAAGGCCGCATAATCTCTGACTTGCTTTTTACTTGTGTAGTAGGTTTCTAAATAATTTAGAAATGTATTGAACTGCTCTTGTTTATACTTCTCTTTGAAGTCATGTCCGGGTGCTCTATAATCCGAATGTCTGTAAAGTTCAATTAAAACCAGTTGAACAAGTGATCTAATCGCATCGTTACTGCCGATTTCAGGATTGGAGTATTCCTGAAGCATATGGCTCAGGTAGGGCAGTAATTGTTTCATAGTTTGTTCTGAAATATGAAAAAGCACTTGCTGACCCATGCCCTGTAATAGTTCAAGATTCTTATTAGAGTCGGTGAAAATAAAGTCTCTTGAAAATTGGAGTATATATCCTGTACAGTTTTGCTTCAGGTACAACTCATGCACTTGCCCGGGACGCATAAGATAAACACACAGGTTTTCAACTTCATACGATACAAAGTCGATCATATGCCGTCCGTTACCTTTATTCAGAATCAAGATAAAAAAGAAATCGTGGCGATGTAAGTCCTGGTCAATCGGTCCTTCGGCCGATAATTCAGTAAGATCCTTAATGATGACCTGAGTAGGATGAGCGCTCGGTTGATATAACTGATTGATGGACCTGATGGGAATAGAGTTCATAATCAATGCATTAAAAAAGGGCTGGCGTTGCCAACCCCAGGTTAAATTATCTCTTATGCTCGGGACTGTCAAACCCGGCTTTGCATCCTGCTTCCCATTCATCGGGTAAGTTGCCATAGGCGGGAACGCCACCACTGTCTTTTAACATTCTGGCCAGATGCAGACAGTTCCATGCCAGGAAAGTGGTATTTCTATTGGTGAAATCATTTTCCGGACCACCGGAACCCTCATCCATGTAAGAAGGACCGGGACCCGCTTCGCCCATCCATCCTGCATCTGCCTGTGGGGGAACGGTGTAGCCTATGTGAGATAGAGAGAATAAAATATTCATGGCGCAGTGCTTTACGCCATCTTCGTTTCCTGTGATGAGCGTAGCGCCTACCTTGCCGTAATCCCGGTATTGCCCCTTTTCATTGAATTGATGGGTATATCCATACATACGCTCCAGTGTTCGGTTACAAACAGATGACTTTTCTCCTAACCACACCGAGGTGCAAACGATCACAATGTCGCTGGCATCAATCTCTTTTTGGATCTGGGGCCAGTCGTCTCTATCCCATTCCGGTGTTTCAGACATATCAAGACCTAAACCTGCCGGAACTTCGTAATCAACAGGTCGTATAATTTTGGATTTTACGCCATTGGCCTCAAAAATTCGCTGAGCTACTTTTATAAGCCCTTCGGTATGAGATAAAACCGGTGTTCTATTAAGGGTGCAGTTTAGAAAAAGAGCTGTTAGATCGCCATAGCTTGCCGGTGGATTTGAACATTGATGTTCAATTTTTTCATTTAATTGTTTTGACATAGTAGATGAGATTTAGCGTTGACAGTAATAACTTCAAAGTAATATATCGCTTATTGACTTTATAAGCTGAACTAAATGTAGTGATTCTTCATTAGGCTAACAACCCGTCCTGCACCTGTATGAAATCAGCTATACGAACGAAGCCTTCAGCACCGAGCTGTTTTTCTTTTCTTGCCTACACGTTGTTTATCTACCACTTTTTGAATGTAATCTTTTGCCAGCGGCACTTTACAGGCCGTTCCGTTCATATCTACCTCAACCGCACCGATTTGCTCAGCTATTTCTGTAGCTTTTTGTGTAAGGTCACGAATGTAGGTACCTATAGCAATCACAAAACCATTCATAGTGTATTTTACTCGGTTTTGTGAATTATGTATGTCGTTCGCAACTCTGTCCAATAGGTTGCTGTACTTTGCAATATCCAGGTTTTCATCTTCATTCACGGATGCATAGGATGCCAGCGTGGACCAACCTGCGGCGGCTATTCCTTCGTCCTGAGAATTTATCCAATCCAGCCCTAGTTCAAAACCAAATTCGGTTTCGGAAGCTACCCATGGAACCGCATATTCACTCAGGTATGACCAATAGGCCTTTTGCACCCAGTCTGTTAGCTGCTCTTTAGTTATTTGATTTTCATCGGCCATTAACCCGGCCAAGTACATGGCATCGGAATTCCCGGTATTATATAGTTCTAGTGACAGCTCATGGTTCTTCTTAGTTTGCTTGAGTATCTTTTTGAGGTCAGCTACTTTCACGCCAAAGAAGGGTTCCTTGGCTCCATGATTCATAAGCGTGTTCTTCGTTCGCTCATCACCATATTGCTCTAATTGGTTTAATATCTCCTTGACAGTCATAATTGAAAATTACATTTCATAAATTTCTTTTCTAATTATTAGATAGGGTTCTTATTGTTCTATTTAAAAGATCATAAGTGGCCTATCCCATCAGTAAGGTAGCCATATTTTGTGTTAATTAGAATGGATTTTTTAACAGTAACAAGTGTACGTTGTCAGATTTAATTTCATACCTACCAGGCTCTTCAACATCAAAAGATTTTCCAAAATCAAGTAGGCTTTTCGATCTGTAGAACTCTTTTAAGGCCCAATAGAAGGTTTTTACAGATAGACGGTTATAGAAGGCCTCGTAAGAATATCTATGCCGCTAATCCACTCATTTTGGTTGTTAAACGATATTACATTAATCAGTCCCTCAGGCATGATAAGTTCACGACATATCTATTGTGAACACCGAAAATATCAGCTTGTAATGAAAAACTTTTTAAAGAACTATGTAGCACTCTTTACTGTAGTAAGTATCTTATTTCCGCTTAAAGAGTCCTTTTCACAAAATTTTACTTGCGATTCTCAATTGTACCAAGTAGTAGACAGTAAAACTCTTAAAGTTTTGGAACCTTCCACGGGTCAATATCAGACGATCGGAAGTTCATCGATCAACTACAATGGGGCAGGATACAATTCAGAAGATGGCTACATATATGGCATTGGAAGTGGTACCAAACTTTTGAGAATAGATAACACGGGGCAGTCGACAGACCTTGGTACCATTTCAAATTTCTCAGCGCTTTCATATTCTGGTGACTTTGATTTAAATGGGAATTGGCATTCCTTAAAGAAGAATGGATCGTCCTGGGTGGCGAACTTAATTGACGTTAGCATTCAGCCACCTAGTGCTCAAGAATTTACCTTAACGGAGTTAGGTGGCATTGCGGCGGCTATAAAAACTAACGATATAGCCTATAACGTAGTAACAGGTAAATTTTATGGTATGCACGACGGTTTGATCATGGAATTTGATCATATAAACCATACGGTACGTGCCATAGCGGATTATTCACTCGAATCGGAATCAGGCGGTTACGGGGCGGTATGGGCTGATGAATCAGGCAAAATGTATTTTTTCAACAACAATACAGGTAATATTTACAGGGCAGTTTTTGAATTAGACGGGTCGATTTCCGAATATGGTTTCATTTCCACTTCTGCGCCGAACGGAGGAAATGATGGTATGAGCTGCCCGTCGGCAGCAACTCCCGTGTTTCCCGAGATTTGCGATAATGGGATTGATGATGATGGCGATGGGCTTACGGATTGTGACGACCCTGATTGCACAGCCAGCGAGAGTTGTGGAGTTAGCGGAGTGCTGTATAATTCAACTTTTGGCTGTGAAGGTAGCATAGTCACCTATCATGCATTTTTCACGAATAATTCCAGCCAGCCAAATACCCTTGAGGTGACAGAAGTATTGCCGCAAGGTTTTGTATTTCTGC